>NZ_LEKG01000007.1:0-89005 GCF_001029515.1 Micromonospora sp. RV43
CGCCTGACCCCACCCGCCCTTGAGCGGGGGCGATCATGAGGTTGGCGGGGACAAATCGGGCGACGAAGGCCGTCAACCTCATGATCGACGGGAGTCGGCGGGCGGTGAGGGTGGGTCGGTGTCCCGGGATTCGGGAGAGGGTGCCGGAGCAGCGGCGGGTGATGGCCGTCATTTCTTGCGCAAGGAATGCTTGACTCTTGCAGTGCGATGGCGGCATTCTGCTCAGACACCCTGCGCCGCACCAGAAGCCGCCACAGAACGGGATCGACACCGATGACCTCCGTCCCCAGCACCACCCCACGCACCGCCGACGACGACTGGTGGCGGTCCGCGGTCGTCTACCAGGTGTACGTCCGCAGCTTCGCTGATGCGAACGCCGACGGTGTGGGTGACCTCCAGGGCATCCGGCAGCGCCTGCCGTACCTGCGTGACCTCGGCGTGGACGCGCTCTGGCTGACGCCGTTCTACACCTCGCCGCAGGTCGACGCCGGCTACGACGTGGCCGACTACCGCGACGTCGACCCGCTGTTCGGCAACCTGACCGACTTCGACGAGATGATCACCGACGCGCACGCGCTCGGCCTGCGGATCATCGTGGACATGGTGCCGAACCACACCTCCAGCGCGCACCCGTGGTTCGCCGCCGCGCTGGCCGCCGGACCGGGTTCGCCGGAGCGTGAGCGCTACCTGTTCGCCGACGGCAAGGGCGAGCAGGGCGAGCTGCCGCCGAACGACTGGGAGAGCATCTTCGGCGGTCCGGCGTGGACGCGCGTGGTCGACGGCCAGTGGTACCTGCACCTGTTCGACCCGGCCCAGCCCGACCTGAACTGGCGCCACCCGGAGGTGCGGGCCGAGTTCGAGGACGTGCTGCGCTTCTGGCTGGACCGTGGCGTGGACGGCTTCCGGATCGACGTGGCGCACGGGATGATCAAGGCCGAGGGCCTGCCGGACGTGGGCTTCAACTCGATGACCACCGGCCAGCGCCAGTCCGAGCTGCTGGGCAAGGGCCGGCTGCCGTACTTCGACCAGGACGAGGTGCACGACATCTACCGCGCCTGGCGGCCGATCCTGGACAGCTACCCGGGTGGCCGGATGGCGGTCGCCGAGGCGTGGGCCGAGACGCCGCAGCGGCTGGCCCGCTACATCGGCCCGGACGAGCTGCACCAGGCGTTCAGCTTCGACTTCCTCGACGCCACCTGGTCGGCCGACTCGTTCCGCAAGGTGATCGACACGGCGCTGGCCGAGTCCACGATCGTGGGCGCGCCGACCACCTGGGTGCTCTCCAACCACGACCGGCAGCGGCACGTCACCCGGTACGGCGACGGCGAGGTCGGCCTGCGCCGTGCCCGTGCCGCCGCGCTGCTGATGTTCGCGCTGCCCGGCTGCGCGTACGTCTACCAGGGCGAGGAACTGGGCCTGCCGGAGGTGCTGGACCTTCCCGACGAGCTGCGTCAGGACCCGGCGTTCCGGCGCACCGGGGAGAGCCGGGACGGCTGCCGCGTGCCGATCCCGTGGGGCGGCGAGCTGCCCCCGTACGGCTTCGGGCCGGACGGCAGCGAGCTGAGCTGGCTGCCGGCGCCGGCGACCTGGCGGTCGCTGTCGGTGACCGCCCAGACCGGGGTGCCCGGCTCGACGCTGGAGCTGTACCGGACCGCGCTGCGCACCCGGCACGAGCACCCGGCGCTGGCCGGCCTGGACGCCATCACCTGGCTGGAGACCGAGCCCGGCGTCCTGGCGTTCCGCCGCACCGCCGGGGACGCCGAGGTGACCTGCGTGGTGAACATCAGCGGCGCCGAGGTGACTGTGAGCGGCTACGGCCGCCCGCTCGTCGCCAGCGCCGAACTCACCGAGCGGGGCGACGGACACGTCCTGCCGGTGGACGCGGCTGCGTGGTTCGAACGGCGCTGAGCCGGGTAACCCGCCAACGACCTGGCCGTCCGTTGTGCCCCGCGCCGACGGGCGGCTGGGCTGCCGACCCCTTGTGGTGGGGGGTGAGGTGGCCCCGGCCCCTCGGGAGTCCGCTCCCGGGGGGCCGGCGTCCATCGGGGAGCGCGCGCGTCCTCAGCCGCCCTTGGCGGTGAGCAGCGCGGCGATCCGGGCGAACCCGGCCCGGATCTCCTCCCGGTCGGGCGCCTCCAACGGCTCGGGCTCCGGCTCGCGTTCGGCGGCCCGTTCCAGTTCCTCGTCGATGACGTCCTCGAAGTCGCCGTAGAGGTCCGCCTGGTCGATCTCGGCCGCCTCGTCCTCGGCGGCGATCTGCGCGGCCGCGATCTCGCCGCGGATCTCCTCCGGTGTGAGCGCCGGCAGCAGCGGCTCCACCACCGCCATCAACTGCTCGTCGGCCACCACCGCCTCGGCCAGCGCCAGCGCGTGCGGTCGCTCGTACGGGCCGCAGACCACCGGCTCCCAGTCGTCCTCGGCACCGAGCGGGCCGAACGTGATGATCCACGGCAGACTCCGGATCGGGGAGTCGTCCGGCAGGTCCAGTGTCACGAGTGCGCCCACCGGCCCATCATGGTCGCCGCACATCGGCCCGGGGAACGCATTCATCGGACTCTCCCCGCTTCGGGGACCACGCTCAGCCACGCGTACCGGCGTCCAGCGCCGCACGGACCAGCGCGACAGCCCGCTCCGGCGCGACACCCAGGCGCCGCGCCTCGGCGGCGTACTCGGCGGCGGCCCGGTGCAGCCGGTCGGTGGCGTCGTCCCGGCCGGGGGCCACCACCGTGCCGTGCCGGCCGCGCGTCTCCACCAGGCCGGCGCCCTCCAGTTCCCGGTACGCCCGCGCCACGGTGTTCACGGCCAGCCCCAGGTCGGCGGCGAGCTGCCGCACGGCCGGGAGCCGGGTGCCCACCGGCAGCCGCCCGTCGCCGATGCGCGCGGCGAACTGCGCCCGCACCTGCTCGTACGGCGGCACCGCCGACTCGGCGTCGATCCGGATCCGCGCGCTCATCCCGCTCCCCCCGGTGTCCCCGGTTCCGTCTCCTCGTCGAGCACGTCCGCCTCCACGTCCACCTCCCGGGCACCGCCCTCGGCCAGGTCCACCACCCGGCCGTACCGGCTGGTGGCGGCGAGCGCGGCGCCGAAGAGCACCAGCTGGTTGAGCAGGTAGAGGTAGAGCAGCAGGCCCACGGCGGTGGCGACCACTGTGTACGCGGGGTTCCGCTCGGTGCGTACCACGTAGTAACGCCCCACGGTGTTCAGCAGGGTGATACCGACGGCGATGGTCAGGATCGCCGGGCGCAGCCGGCGCCGGCTCATCCGCAGCCGCGGCACTGCGAGCAGCAGCGCGGCGGCGAGCACGGCGTTGACGAGCACGCTCAGCAGCGCGCTGATCGTGGTCAGGCCCACCGAGCCGGTGCTGCGCAGCAGGAAGCGCAGCAGCGACTCCAGCGCGTCCACGGCGGCGACCGAGACGAACAGCAGCACGAAGACCGCCACCAGCACGCCCAGGTCGACAAGCCGCCGCACCACGAGGTTGCCGGGCTGCTGGTTGAAGCCGTACATCAGCCGCTGCGAGGAGCGGATCGCCTCCACCCAGCCGATGCCGGTGAAGACCAGGATGACCAGGCCGACCACGCCGACGGTGCTGCTGCTCTCGGCGATCTGCACCGGGTCGAGGAAGGGCAGGTTCTCCTCCAGGAAGTGGGCCGCGCCGCGGCTGACCTCCTCGTTGTCGCGCAGCACCGCGCCGAAGATCCAGTACGCGACGAGCGCGAGCGCGAACACGGCGAAGAAGCCGTAGTACGCGATGGCGGCGGCGAGCCGCCCGGCGAGCAGGTCGGCGTAGAGCGTCCCGGCCCGCCAGACGTGGTCGAAGACCGACGAGCGGCCCCGGGCCGCGTCGATGCGGCGCCCCACCGCCGCCTCGATCCGGCCGAAGACGTTCACCCCGTCATCCTCGCCGATCTCCGCCCGTGGCGGAGGGGCCCCGGCCGGTCGGATGTTCAGCTCCGGCCGCCGAGCCGGAAGTCGCGGCGGGGCTGCCACCGGGTCGCCCCGCTGTGCGAGAACAGCGTGAACGCGTCCACCTGGAACAACGCGGAGAAGTCGGCCAGGTCCTCGTACGCCCTGTCGAGCACCTCGGGCGGCACGTCCTGCGCCACAGTGACGTGCGGGTGGTACGGGAAGCGCAGCTCGCGCCGCAGCTCGGGGGCCGAGTTGATCGCGGCGGCCAGCAGTTCGCACTCGCTGATCCCGGCCGCCACCGCCACGAACACCACCTGGGTGACCGGGCGGAACGTGCCGGTGCCGCGCAGGTGCAGCGTGAACGGCAGGTGCGCGGCGGCGACCCGGTCCAGGTGCTCCTCGACGGCGGGCAGCGCGCGTACCGGGATCTCGGTGGGCCCGAGGAGGGTGACGTGCGCGGGGACGGCGAGCGGGTCGCCGGCCTCGACCCGGCGGCGGGTGAGCAGCCCGCCCCAGGGCTCGGGGACGTCGACAGCGATCCCGATCTGGATCGTGTCCGCGCCGCCCGGCGCCGTGTCACTGCCCGCCACGTCGCGCGCCACCCCTCCGGCCACCGGCTGCGTCACCCGTTCCCGCCCGTCCGGGCCGTTACTCGAACCGCACCGGCGGGAAGAAGCCGACCCGCTCGTACGCGTCCCGCAGCGTCCCGGCGGCCACCGACCGGGCCTTCTCCGCGCCCCGCGCCAGCAGCTTGTCGAGCTGGGCCGGGTCGTTCAGGTAGGCGTTCGTGCGTTCCTGGATCGGCGTGACGAACTCCCGCACCACCTCGGCGAGGTCCTTCTTCAGGTCGCCGTAGCCCTTGCCGTCGTACGCGGCGACCAGGTCGTCGACGGACCGGCCGGACAGCGCGGAGTAGATCGTCAGCAGGTTGGTGATGCCCGGCTTGCCCTCGGCGTCGAAGACGATCTCGCGGCCGGTGTCGGTGACCGCCGAGCGGATCTTCTTGGCCGACCGGGCCGGGTCCTCCAGCAGATCGATGATGCCGGCCGGCGAGGACGACGACTTCGACATCTTGGCCGTCGGATCCTGCAGGTCGGTGATCTTCGCGGTGTCCTTCACGATGTGCGGGGAGGGCACTGTGAAGGTGCGTCCGAACAGCGAGTTGAACCGCTGCGCCAGGTCGCGGGAGAGCTCCAGGTGCTGCCGCTGGTCCTCGCCGACCGGCACCGCGTTCGCCTGGTAGAGCAGGATGTCCGCGGCCTGGAGGATCGGGTACGTGAACAGGCCGACGCTGGCCCGCTCGCTGCCCTGCTTCTGCGACTTGTCCTTGAACTGGGTCATCCGGCCGGCCTCGCCGAAGCCGGTGATGCAGCCGAGCACCCAGGCCAGCTGCGAGTGCTCGGGCACCTGCGACTGCACGAACAGCGTGCTGCGCTCCGGGTCCAGGCCGAGCGCGAACAGCTGCGCGGCGGCGAGCCGGCTGCGGCGCTTGAGCACCAACGGGTCGTGCCCCGCGGTGATCGCGTGCAGGTCGACGACGCAGTAGTAGGCGTCGTGGCTGTCCTGCAACGCCACCCAGTGCCGCAGCGCGCCCAGGTAGTTGCCGAGGTGGAACGAGTCGGCCGTCGGCTGGATGCCGGAGAAGACGCGCGGGCGGGCGGGTACGTCGGACATGGCGGCAATTCTGTCAGCAAGCCCCGGCGTCCGTCATGACGGGCCGGTGGATCGGGCGGGTACGGGCGGAAGCGGACCGTTCACCTCACGCCGGGGCTCGGGCAGCCGCGCGGCGGAGACCGCCAGGCGGGACACCCGCCGGCCGTCGAGCGTGAGCACCCGCAGCAGCCAGCCCGCCGGATCGGCGGGGACCGATCCGGTGGCCGGGTCGACAGCCACCGGCACCTCGTCGCCCGCCACGGGCAGCCGGCCCAGGGCGGCCATCACGTACCCGCCCACCGTCTCGTACGGCCCGGCGGGCAGCGGCACCCCGGTGCGCTCGGCGAAGTCGGTCAGGTTGAGCCGGCCGTCGACGACCGCGGGCAGACCGGCGGGTTCCGGTTCGAGCGGGCCGTGCTCGTCGTCGCGGATCTCCCCGACCAGCTCCTCGACCAGGTCCTCGCAGGTGACGATGCCGGCGGTGCCGCCGTACTCGTCGACGACGACGGCCAGGTGGTGGCCCTCCCGGCGCATCTCGGTGAGCGCCGCCAGCACGCGCTTGCTGTCCGGCAGGCGCTTCACCTCCCGGATCAGGTCGCCGACCAGGAGCAGCCGGTCCGCGTCCGGGCGCAGCAGCACGTCCCGCAGGTGCACCAGGCCGACCACGTCGTCGTGGGTGCCGTCGACCACCGGGTAGCGGGTGTGCGGCTCGGCCCGGACCAGCCGCTGGGCCTGCGCCAGCGGGAGCGCCGCGCTGAGGAAGACCACCTCGGTGCGGGGCACCATCACCTCGCGGACGAGCCGGGCGCCGGCCACCAGCACCTCGTCGATGATCCGCCGTTCGTCCGGGTCGAGCAGCGTGTTCGCCGCGACCAGGTCACGCAGCTCGGCCTCGCTGATCCGTTCCCGCCCGGCGATGGGGCTGGCCCCGAGCAGGGCGGTGACCAGGCGGGTGGCGCCGTCGGCGCCGCGCACCACGAGACGGGCCACGGTGCGGGCCAGCGGGCCGGGTTCGCGTCGGGGCCGCCCCGACGGTCGCCGCCGGGGCCCGGGACCACCACCCTCCCGCATGAGAAGGATGGTAGACAGCGGTCACCGTACGCTCGGCCCAATGTTCGTATCTGTTCAATCATGGAGGATTGTGATGGAATGGAGGCGGACTCAACTCGACAGCCGCGACACAGCCCCCGGCCGTAGGGTGATCGCGGGACGGCCGCCGCGGGACGCGGCCCAGGCAGGAGGACCGACGTGAAACTGCTCGTCACCGGCGGCGCCGGCTACATCGGCAGCGTGGTGACCCGGATGCTGCTCGACCACGGCCACCAGGTGACCGTGCTGGACGACCTGCGCACCGGTCACCGGGAGGCCCTCGCCCCCGACGCCACCCACGTCGAGCTGCCGGTGCACGAGGCCGCCCGGGTGCTCACCCCCGACGCAGGGTTCGACGGCGTGCTGCACTTCGCCGCCCTCATCGCCGCCGGCGAGTCGATGATCCGCCCCGAGCTGTACTGGCACACCAACACGGTCGGCTCGATCGCGCTCATCGACGCGGTCCGCGCCGCCCGGGTGCCCCGGATGGTCTTCTCCTCCACCGCCGCCGTCTACGGCAACCCCACCGAGCTGCCCATCCCGGAAACCGCCGTCAAGGCGCCCACCAGCACCTACGGCGCCACCAAGCTGGCCGTCGACATGGCGCTCACCTCCGAGGCGATCGCGCACGACCTGGCCGCCGTCTCGCTGCGCTACTTCAACGTCGCCGGGGCGTACCTGCGCGACGGGCTGGCCATCGGCGAGCGGCACGACCCGGAGACGCACCTCATCCCGATCGCGCTCGACGTGGCCGCCGGACGGCGGGAGAAGCTCCAGCTCTTCGGCGACGACTACCCCACAGTCGACGGCACCTGCGTCCGCGACTACATCCACGTCGAAGACCTGGCCCGCGCCCACCTGCTCGCGCTGGACGCGGCCACCCCGGGCCGGCACCGCATCTACAACCTCGGCAACGGCAACGGCTTCACCAACCGGCAGGTGGTCGACGTGGTCCGCGAGGTCACCGGGCACCCGGTGCCGGTCGAGGTGGCCCCCCGCCGCGAGGGCGACCCGGCCGAGCTGGTCGCATCCTCCGCGCTGGCCCGCGACGAGCTGGGCTGGACGCCGACCAAGCCGACCCTGCACGACATGGTCGGCGACGCCTGGGCGTTCTACCGGGCGCACGTCGCGGAACAGCCCTCGTGAGCGCGAGGAGTGAGCCGGGGTTGCGAGCCCCGCAGTCGCGAACGAAAGAAGGCACGGCATGAACGTCGCCGACCGCGCCACGGCCGGCTTCCGGCAGCGGTACGGCACCGAACCGGCGGGCCGCTGGGCGGCTCCCGGCCGGGTCAACCTGATCGGCGAGCACACCGACTACAACGACGGCTTCGTGCTGCCCTTCGCGCTGCCGCTGCGTACCGTGGTCGCCGCCGCGCCCGCCCTCGACGGACGCTGGACCGTCTGGTCGGAGCTGGATGACGAACCGGTCGAGTTCGGCGCGGCGGAGGCCGACGAGCCCGGCCGGGTCGACGGCTGGGCCGCCTACGTGGCCGGGGTGGTGTGGGCGCTGCGCGCCGACGGCCACGACGTGCCGGGCGCGCGGCTCGCCGTCGCCTCCGACGTGCCGGTCGGCTCCGGGCTCTCCTCGTCGGCGGCGATCGAGTCGGCGGTGCTGGCCGCGCTGGTCGACCTCGGCGGGCTCGACCTGCCCGCCGGCCGGTGGCCGCGGCTCGCCCAGCGGGCCGAGAACGACTACGTCGGCGCGCCCACCGGGATCATGGACCAGTCCGCGGTGATCCGCGGCCGGGCCGGGCACGCGCTGTTCCTCGACTGCCGCACCGAGGAGGTCGAGCAGATCCCGTTCGACCTGGACGGCGCCGGGCTGGCGGTGCTGGTGATCGACAGCCGGGCGCCGCACCGGCACGCGGACGGCGAGTACGCCGCTCGGCGCAAGAGCTGCGAGCAGGCCGCCGCGACGCTCGGGGTGACAGCGCTGCGCGACGTCGACGTGACCGACCTCGACGCCGCGCTGGCGCGCCTCGACGACGACGAGACCCGCCGCCGGGTCCGGCACGTGGTGACCGAGAACCAGCGGGTGCTCGACACCGTCGCGCTGCTGCGCGCCGGGCGGGTCCGCGACACCGGTCCGCTGCTGACCGCCTCGCACGCCTCCATGCGCGACGACTTCGAGATCACCGTGCCGGAGATCGACACCGCGGTCGAGACGGCGCTGGCCGCCGGGGCGTACGGCGCGCGGATGACCGGCGGTGGCTTCGGCGGCTGCGTGCTCGCCCTGGTCGACGCCGACGCCGCCGACACGGTGGCGGCCGCCGTGACCGAGGCGTACGCCGAGCGCGGCTTCACCGCCCCCGGCACGCTCACCGTCCTGCCCGCCGGTGGCGTCACTGAGGTGTAAGGAAGGGCCCCTTATTAACGCCTGCGGTAGAGGAAGGGCCCCTTGTTAACAGCGCACTGTTAACAAGGGGCCCTTCCTTGCAACCCAGGGTCAGCCGGCCTCGACGATCATGCCGGCGCCGACCGTACGGTTCGTCGACTCGTCGATGATCACGAAGCCGCCGGTGGTGCGGTTACGGCGGTACTCGTCGGCCAGCAGCGGAACCGTGGTGCGCAGCCGGACCCGGCCGATCTCGTTGAGCTTCAGCTCACCGGCCGTCTCGTCGCGGTGCAGCGAGTTGATGTCCAACCGGTAGTGCAGCCCGCGCACGATCGCCCGCGCCGAGCGGGTCGTGTGCTTGATCGCGTACTTGCCGCCGACCTGCAACGGCCGCGTCTCGTCCATCCAGCAGATCATCGCCTCGATGTCCTGCACGGCCATCGGGGCGTTGTTCGGCCGGCAGATCATGTCGCCGCGGGAGATGTCCAGCTCGTCGGTCAGCCGGACCGTCACCGACATCGGCGGGAACGCCTCGTCCACCGGGCCGTCCGCGGTCTCCACCGCGGCGATCCGGCTGGTGAAGCCCGACGGCAGCACCATGACCTCGTCGCCCGGCTTGAGCACGCCGGAGGCCACCTGACCGGCGTAACCCCGGTAGTCGGTGACGGTGGTGGACTGCGGCCGGATCACGTACTGCACCGGGAACCGCACGTCGACCAGGTTGCGGTCCGACGCGATGTGCACCCGCTCCAGGTGGTGCAGCAGCGACGGGCCCTCGTACCAGGGCATGTTCTCCGAGCGGGTGACGATGTTGTCGCCCTGCAGCGCGGACACCGGCACCACAGTCAGGTCCGGCACGTCGAGCTTCGCGGCGAACGCGGTGAACTCGTCCGCGATCCGCTCGTAGACCTCCTGCGACCAGTCCACCAGGTCCATCTTGTTCACGCACAGGACCAGGTGCGGCACCCGCAGCAGCGAGCAGAGGAACGCGTGCCGGCGGGACTGCTCCACCAGGCCCTTACGCGCGTCCACCAGGATCAGCGCCAGGTCGGCCGTGGAGGCACCGGTGACCATGTTCCGGGTGTACTGGATGTGCCCCGGGGTGTCGGCGATGATGAACTTCCGCCTCGGCGTGGCGAAGTAGCGGTACGCCACGTCGATGGTGATGCCCTGCTCCCGCTCGGCGCGCAGGCCGTCGGTGAGCAGCGCCAGGTTCGTGTACTCGTCGCCCCGGGCCGCGCTGACCGCCTCGACGGCGGCGAGCTGGTCACTGAACAGCGACTTGGTGTCGTAGAGCAGACGGCCGATCAGCGTCGACTTGCCGTCGTCGACGCTGCCCGCGGTGGCGAACCGCAGCAGGTCCATCGGCCGCGCGGTCTCGCTCTCGGCCGGGGCCAGGGTCTCGACGCTCATCAGAAGTAGCCCTCTCGCTTGCGGTCCTCCATGGCGGCCTCGCTGACCCGGTCGTCGCCGCGGGTCGCGCCGCGCTCGGTGATCCGCGTGGCGGCCACCTCCTCGATCACCTTCTCCACCGTGTCGGCGTCCGAGCGGACCGCCGCGGTGCAGGAGGCGTCACCCACGGTCCGGTACCGCACCTGGGCCTTGAACGGCTGCTCACCGGCGCGCGCCCGGAAGAACTCGTTCACCGCGTAGAGCATGCCGTCGCGCTCGATCACCTCGCGCTCGTGCGCGTAGTAGATCGACGGCAGCGGGATCCGCTCCCGCTCGATGTAGTGCCAGACGTCCAGCTCGGTCCAGTTCGACAGCGGGAACACCCGGATCGACTCGCCCGGGTGGTGCCGGCCGTTGTAGAGCGCCCACAGCTCCGGACGCTGGTTCTTCGGATCCCACTGGCCGAACTCGTCGCGGAAGCTGAACACCCGCTCCTTGGCCCGCGCCTTCTCCTCGTCGCGCCGGGCGCCGCCGAACAGCGCGTCGAAGCGGTGCTTCTCCACCGCCTCCAGCAGCACCGGCGTCTGGATCCGGTTGCGCATGCCGTCGGCCGACTCGCGGACCAGGCCCTTGTTCAGCGCCTCCGGCACGCTCGCCACGATGAGCTGCAGGCCCAGCTCGGCCACCCGCTGATCGCGGTAGTCGAGCACCTCGGGGAAGTTGTGCCCGGTGTCCACGTGCATCACCGGGAAGGGGATGTTGGCCGGCGCGAACGCCTTCTGGGCCAACCGGAGCATCACGATCGAGTCCTTGCCGCCGGAGAACAGCAGCACCGGCCGTTCCATCTCGGCGACGACCTCGCGCATCACGAAGATGCTCTCCGCCTCGAGCGCGTCGAGGTGCGACACCTGGTACGCGGCGGGGGACGTCATGACACGAACTCGATTCGCACGGATCCGTACATCGGATTCCAGACCTTTCAGGTCGGACTCGTGAAGAAGAACGCTCAGGTTACCCGGAATGCCGCTGCAACGCTGCAAGCAACCGACTCGCGAGATCCTTGCGGCAGACCAGCAGATCCGGTAGGCGCGGGTCGGCCCCGTTGTATTTCAGCGCAGAACCGTCGATCCGGGAAGCATGCAGACCGGTGGCCGTCGCCACAGCGACCGGAGCGGCCGAATCCCACTCGTACTGACCGCCCGCGTGGATGTACGCGTCGACCTCACCCGTGACCACGGCGGCGATCTTCGCGCCCGCCGAGCCCATCGGAACCAGATGAGCGCCGACGTCCTCTGCCAGGTCGGTCAGGAAAACCGGCGGACGGCTACGGCTGGCCGCCAAGCGGATGACCCGCGCGCCGCCCCCGGTGGCCGCCTCCACTGTCATCGGCGGGTACGCCGGCGGGTGGTCCGTGCCGAGCACCCGGTGCTGGGCCGGCAGCGCCACCGCGCCCGCCACCAGACCGTGCGGCCGCGACGCGTTACGCGACCAGAGCGCCACGTGCACCGCCCAGTCCGCGCGCCCCTCCTCCGCGTACTCCCGGGTGCCGTCCAGCGGGTCGATGATCCAGACCCGGTCCGCGGTCAGGCGCGACAGCGCCGCGTCTGTCACCTCCGCCGTCCAGGCCAGCCGCGAGCCCTCGTCCTCCTCCGACAGCACCGCGTCCGCCGGCCGCCACTTCGCCAGCTCGGTGCGGATCAGATCGTGCGAGACCTTGTCGCCGGCCGACCGGAGCGCGCCCGCGTCGGCGAAGCCCATCTCCGCGCGCAGGGCCGTCAGCGCCTGACCGGCCCGGGACGCCAGCCACCGGGCGAACCCGCCGTCGATCATCGGAGGACTGCCCATGCTGCTCCCGTCACCCGCCTTCGCTCCCGTCGCCCGAGGCTACCGGCCGGGCTCCGCCCCGCCGCTCAACCCCCGTGGTACAGGTTCTGCGTCGGCTCCACGCCCTTCAGAACCACGGACTCCACCACGTCCGCCGCGCGGTCCACCAGGAACTCCAGCTCCTTGCGCTCCGACGAAGAGAAATCCGAGAGTACGTAGTCAGCCGGGTCCTGCCGGCCCGGCGGCCGGCCGATGCCGAACCGCACCCGCACGTAGTCCTTGGTGCCGAGCGACTTCGACATCGAGCGCAGGCCGTTGTGCCCGCCCTCGCCGCCGCCGCACTTCACCCGCACCTGCCCGTACGGGATGTCCAGCTCGTCGTGCACCGCGATCACGTGCGCCGGCGGGATCTTGTGGAACTGCGCCAGCCCGGCCACCGGACCGCCGGAGAGGTTCATGTACGTCAACGGCTTCAGCAGCACCAGCTTCGGACCGCCGAACCCCAGCCGCCCCTCCGCGGCCTCGGCCATCGCACGCTTGTGCCGCCCGAACTTCGCGCCCACCCGGGCCGCCAGCAGGTCGGCCACCATGAACCCGACGTTGTGCCGGTTGCCCGCGTACTCCCGGCCGGGGTTGCCCAGGCCGACCACCAGCCACGGTCCCGCCTCGTCCGTCACCCGACGCCCCTTCCCGCTCGCTCGCCCGACCAGCCGTCCCGATACGCCGACAGGCGCCCCCGGGAACCGGGGACGCCTGTCGCACAGCCTTGCGGACCGGTCAGGCCTCGGTCTTCGCCTCGGCCGGGGCCTCCTCGCCCTCGGCGGCCGGAGCGCCCTCGGCACCCTCGGCGGTCTCCTCGCCGACCTCGGCCTCGGCCTCCTCGGTGGCCTCCTCGACCTCGGGGAGGGTGGCCTCGAGCTGCTCGGCGGTCGGAGCGGCGGTCACCGAGGCGACAGCGGTCTCCTCGTCGGTGGCCAGCTCGACGCCGGCCGGCAGCTCGACGTCGGCGGCGGTGATCGTGGTGCCCGGCTCGGCGCCCTCGATCGACGCCTCCAGGTGGTCCGGCACCTTGGTCGCGTCGGCGGTCACCGACAGCGTGTCGTGGTCGTGCACGATCAGGGTGTCCTTCGCGGCCTCACCGGTCAGCTGGACCGGGACCTCGACGGTGACCTTCTCGCCACGGCGGACCAGCAGCAGGTCCACGTGCTCGAAGGTGTCCTTGATCGGGTCACGCTGGATCGCCTTCGGCAGCGCCAGCACCTGGGTGCCGTCGCTGACCTCGATCGCGAAGAGCTGGTTCGCGCCGCCCTTACGGATCGCGGCGGCGAACTCCCGCGCCGGAAGCGCGATGTGCTTGGGCTTCTCGCCGTGGCCGTACAGCACGGCGGGCACCTTGCCGGCCCGGCGGGTACGACGGGCACCACCCTTGCCGAACTCGGTACGGGGCTCGGCGCTGATCTTTACCTCGGACACGGGGAAACTCCTGATGCTTCGCTGCGGCGGCTTGTCGTCTGGCGGTGCTGGGGCGAGGGGCTCGCTGGGGCTAGGGTCATGAACGACCGCCCGGAGCACCGCGTCGATGACGGCGCCTCCGTGCGGTGCTTGTCAGCAGCCCGCCGGGCACCCTCGCCGTGGCAACCGCACCAGTCTACCCGAGGGAATTCCCGGCTCTCCGGCAGTCCCCCATATCACCGCCCCGCCGGTTCCGCAGGGCATCGGCCCGGCCGCCGGGAACTCCCGGCGACCGGACCGCACGCTCAGCTCAGGCCACCGAACAGGGTGGTCACCGAGCCGTCGTCGAAGACCTCCCGGATCGCCCGCGCCAGCAGCGGGGCGATCGACAGTACGGTCAGCTTGTCCAGCTGCTTCTCCGACGGCAGCGGCAGCGTGTTCGTCACCACGACCTCGCTGATCGGGCTGTTCTTCAGCCGCTCCGTCGCCGGGTCGGACAGCAGCGCGTGGGTCGAGGCGACCACGATCTCCGCCGCGCCCTGCTCCTTGAGGATGTCCGCCGCCTTGGTGATCGTGCCACCGGTGTCGATCATGTCGTCCACGATCAGGCACACCCGGCCCTCGACCTCACCGACCACCCGGTTCGCCACCACCTGGTTCGGCTTGAGCGGATCGCGGGTCTTGTGGATGAACGCCAGCGGGCAGCCGCCCAGCCGGTCGGTCCAGCGCTCGGCCACGCGTACCCGGCCCGAGTCCGGTGCCACCACGGTCATCGGCCGGCCCGCGTACTTGTGCTCCACGTACTCGGCCAGCACGTCCATCGCGAACAGGTGGTCCACCGGGCCGTCGAAGAAGCCCTGGATCTGCGCGGTGTGCAGGTCCACGGTCAGGATCCGGTTCGCGCCCGCCGTCTTCAGCAGGTCGGCGATCAGCCGCGCCGAGATCGGCTCCCGGCCGCGGTGCTTCTTGTCCTGCCGCGAGTACGGGTAGAACGGCAGTACCACGGTGATCCGCTTGGCCGAGCCGCGCTTCAGCGCGTCGACCATGATCAGGGTCTCCATGACCCAGGTGTTCACGCCGTGCGTCACGGACTGCACCACGAAGGCGTCCGAACCACGGACCGAGTCCTTGTACCGTACGAAGATCTCGCCGTTGGCGAAGTCGTACGCGTCGGCCGGCGTCGGCGCGACGCCGAGCACCTCACCGATCTCCTTGGCCAGCTCCGGAAAACCCCTCCCGGAGAAGAGCATCAGGCTCTTGCGGTTTTCGGCGACGATGCTGCCCATGGGCCCGTCTGCTCCCGTATGTCGGTGGTGCCCGGCGGCGGTGGGGCCGGGGACTGTTCGGTTGCAGTATGCCCCCGGTTCAGCGATCCACCCACGGCCCGCCGATCCCCGTGGATTCAGTCACCTTCGCTTGCGGCGCCGCCCGTGTCCGGCGCACCCTCACCGGCCCGCCGCGCCGCCTCCGCGGCGTCCGTACCGGCCCGCTTGCGCAGCACCCAGCCCTCCACGTTGCGCTGCTGACCACGCGCCACCGCCATCGCGCCCGGCGGCACGTCTCCGGTGATCACCGAACCCGCAGCGGTGTACGCGCCGTCGCCCACCCGCACCGGCGCCACGAACATGTTGTCCGCTCCGGTACGGGCGTGACTGCCGATGGTGGTGTGGTGCTTGCGTACCCCGTCGTAGTTGACGAAGACGGTGGCCGCGCCGATGTTGCTGTGGTCGCCGATCGTCGCGTCGCCCACGTACGACAGGTGCGGCACCTTCGACCCGTCACCGATCGACGCCTTCTTGGTCTCCACGAACGTGCCGACCTTCGCCTTGCGGCCCAGCCGCGACTCCGGCCGCAGGTACGCGTACGGGCCGACGCTCGCCTGCGGGCCCACCTCGGCGCCGAGCGCGTGGCTGCGCACGATGCTCGCGCCCGCGCCCACAACCGTGTCCACGAGCGTGGTGTCCGGGCCGACGAGCGCGCCCTCGCCGACCACTGTCGCGCCCTGGAGCTGCGTGTTCTGGTCGATCACCGCGTCCCGCTCGACGGTCACGGTCACGTCGATCCAGGTGGTGTGCGGGTCGAGGATGCTGACCCCGGTACGCATCCAGCCCTCGTTGATCCGGTCGCGCAGCAGGCGGCGCAGCGCGGCCAGCTCGACCCGGTCGTTGCAGCCGAGCGTCTCCACGTGGTCGGCGGCGCAGTGCACGGCCACCGGCTCACCGGCGTCGCGCAGCAGCGCGAAGACGTCGGTCAGGTACTCCTCGCCCTGGTCGTTGTCCGTGGAGAGCTTGCCCAGCGCCTCCCGCAGGCGAGCCGCGTCGAACGCGTAGATGCCCGCGTTGATCTCCCGCAGCGCGCGCTGCTGGGGGGTGGCGTCGCGCTCCTCGACGATCTGCTCCAGGTGCCCCTGCGCGTCCCGCACGATCCGGCCCAGACCGGTCGGGTCCGGCACCTCGGCGGCCAGCACTGTCGCCGCCGCGGCGGCCTCCTCGTGCGCCTCGACGAGCGCCTGGACCGTCTCCGGCCGCAGCAGCGGCACGTCCCCGTTGATCACCACGACGGTGCCGGTCGCGTCCGGCACCGCGTCCAGCGCGATGCGGACCGCGTGCCCGGTGCCGAGCTGGCGCTCCTGGAGCACCGGCGTGGCACCCGGGGCGACCTCGGTCAGGTGCTCCCGGACCTGGTCGGCGCCGTGGCCGACCACGACCACCGAGCGGTCCGCGCCCAGCGGACCGGCCGCGGCCAGGACGTGACCGAGCAGGGTACGGCCGAGCAGCGGGTGCAGCACCTTGGGCAGGGACGACTTCATCCGCTTGCCCTCACCGGCGGCGAGCACGACAACGGTGCGGAGGTGGGGCTGGGACACGACGTGGCTCCCGTCGGGACGGCGACAGTCTCGCGGTCATGCTAACCACGCGACGGAGGGCAAACAGCAGAAGCTCCCGGGAGAGGATTCGAACCCCTATAATCAGGACCAAAACCTGACGTCCTGCCATTAGACGACCCGGGATGGTCGAAAACGGGCAAATAGTATTACGCCCGCCGGCTGCCTACACCTTACCGGTCACGAGGTGGATCTTCATTGCTCATTCCTTTCATGATCCCTTCGATCCTCCAATAGAGACGGGTTCCACCCACGACGTGCACGGTCAGGCAGCCGTGGTAGTCGGCTCCGACGTTCTTGCGCCTGGTCAGCGGCCGGTGCCTCTTGATCGTGGTGGGCTGGAAGCTCTCCGCCGGCACGCCTACCCGAGCCGCCCACCACCGCACCGCAGCCGCGTCGTCCGCCGTCTCGTGGATGCTCACCCGGAACCTCCGGTCCTCGACCGGCACCTCGACGGCGTTCAGGAAGCGAAGGAAGAGCATCACCAGCAACGGATCGCTGTTGACGAATTTGATCCGGCAGTCGTTCGGACGCCAGGGCTTCGCCTTGCCACCCTCACACCAGTAGAGCGCCGCGCCGATCAGCAACAACTCGCGCCGGTCGAGGCGCCGCACCCAGTCCGCCGACGCGGCCACCGCCTCGGCCCGGGCCGCGTCCCGCGCCGCCCGGTGCGCGCTCCACTGCGCGTCGGCACGCGCCTGCTGAGCGACCCGCCGGCGCCGGCGCACTAGCTCCGGATCCAGCGGCACATGCCGGGTCCACAGGTATGCCGTGGACTTCGAGACGCCGAGCGCCTTCGCGATCTCCCCCACCGGTGAGCCGGCTCGCCGCAGAGCCAGCGCCCGCGCATGCAGCTCCGGCTTCCACCCCCGGTAAGAGGGCGGACGACTACCGGACTCATCATCGACGGTCACCGGAGCAGATTAGAACACCCGTACGACAGCAGCCGGTCTGACCGCGAGCTTCGCGCCTGGCAGGATGGACGGGTGACCGACGTATCCGGCAGCGACCGCACCCGTCGGCGGCCCGTGCCGGCGGCGAAGCCCTCCCGGGTGCGGATGTCCGCGACGCAGCGGCGCGAGCAGTTGATCTCGATCGCCCGGCAGATCTTCGCCGAGCGCGGCTTCGACGCGACCTCGATCGAGGAGGTGGCGGCGCGCGCCAAGGTCTCCAAGCCGGTGGTCTACGAGCACTTCGGCGGCAAGGAGGGGCTCTACGCGGTGGTGGTGGACCGGGAGGTCCGCGCGCTGCTTGACCGGATCACCACGGCGCTGACCGCGGGCAACCCGCGGGAGCTGCTGGAGCAGGCCGCGCTGACGCTGCTGACCTACATCGAGGAGGAGACCAGCGGGTTCCGGGTGCTGGTCCGGGAGTCGCCGCTGATGTCGGCGACAGGCAACTTCAGCAGCGTGATGAACGACGTGGCGCACCAGGTGGAGCACATCCTGGCGGGCGAGTTCTCCATCCGGGGGTACGACCCGAAGCTGGCGGAGCTCTACTCCCAGGCGCTGGTGGGCATGGTGGCGCTGACCGGCCGCTGGTGGCTGGAGGTGCGCAAGCCGCGCAAGGAGACGGTGGCGGCGCACCTGGTGAACCTGGCCTGGAACGGGTTGTCGCACCTGGAGTCGAAACCCGGGCCGATCCCCCGGGGCTGACGCCGCGTCAGCGCAGCAGCCGCGTCAGCGCAACAGCCGCTTCAGCGCTCACCGATGGGGTGGTAGCGGCGCTGCCGCTCCTCCTCGGCGTGCTCCGCGGTGCCGACCTTGTCGTAGAGGCCGGTGGCGAGCAGGACCAGCCCGAACAGCAGCGACACGATGACTGTCGACATCGAGAAGTTCAGGAAGTTCGCCGGGGTCTGGAGCACCGACATCATCAGGATGCCGGTGACCAGGAAGACCACGCCGGCGGTGAGGTTCATGTAGTGGCCGAGGTTGTCGCGGCGGGACGCCCCGACCAGCAGGACCGCGCCGAAGACCACGGAGACCAGCGAGAAGGCCAGGTTGGTACGCAGGCCGAGCGCCCAGTCGCTGTCCCGGCCGAACAGTCCTTCGCCCCAGGTCTGGAAGACGCCGAAGACGCCGAAGACCAGGATGTAGAGGCCGATGAGCCCGGACAGCACCCGGTAGAGCGGCCGCGCGGGGTGGTTCACCGGGAAGTGCGCCATGATGCCCTCCAGCCGTGTGACTGATTCGGGGCAATTGTCACCTGCGTTGTCCGGTCGCGTCCGGAAAACACCGAAGGCCCGGCGCAGCGCGCCGGGCCTTCGGGTACGAGACGGGATCAGAGCACCAGGCGGGCCTTCTGCCAGGCCTCGTGCTCGTCGTCGGAGCCGACCTTGCCGTACATGCCGACCATCAGGAGCACCAGCGCCAGGGTCAGGACCACGACGTCGGTCATGATCGAGAAGTTGAAGATGTTGGCGTCGGTCTGCAGGAACGCCAGCGCGGCCAGGCCGATCACCATCAGCGTGTAGGCCAGCCACTGGTTGATCGCCACGTCGAGGTTGCGGCCGATCGCGGTGCCGACCAGGATCACGACGCCGACCAGCACCGACAGCAGCGAGAACGCCATGTTGGTGCCCTGGCCGAGGACCTTGGTGTCGTCCTGGGCGAGGAAGTCGTTGCCGGCGCTGGCGATGATGCCGAGGCCGCCGAAGACGACGAAGTACAGACCAACGAGCCCGCCGATCGCCCGGTAGATCGGCCGCGCGGGGTGGTTGACGGGGGTGTGGGCCATCTCTGCGTCTCCAAAAGACCGTTCGGACGAGGGTTCCACCGGTGATTGTCCCGTACGCCGGTCAGTGACGCCGCACACCCCCCACCCCGGCGGCAGGTCAGCCGCCCGGGAGCTCCTCGGCGAGGGACAGCCAGGTCTCCTCGGTGCGGTCCCGCTCGGCCCGTACCTCCTTGAGCTGGGCGTCCAGCTCGGCGACCCGGGCATAGTCGGTGGCGTTCGCGGCGAGCTGCTCGTGCAGGCCCGCCTCCTTCTGTTCGAGCTTGGCGATCTGCCGTTCCAGCCGGTTGAGTTCCTTCTTCGCGACGCGTACCTCGGCCGCTGACATGCCCTCGCGGGCCGGCGCCGCCGTGGCCGGGGTGAGGTCGGCGGGTGCCGGGCCGCCGGCCGCGGCGGCGCGCGCGAGGTACTCGTCGACGCCGCCGGGCAGGTGCACCAGGCGGCCGTCACCGAACATGCCGTACGCGACGTCGGTGACCCGCTCGATCAGGTAGCGGTCGTGGCTGGCCACCACGATCGTGCCGGGCCACGAGTCGAGCAGGTCCTCCAGCGCGGCGAGCGTGTCGGTGTCCAGGTCGTTGGTGGGCTCGTCGAGCAGGAGCACGTTCGGCTCCCCGGCGAGCAGCCGCAGCATCTGGAGGCGGCGGCGCTCGCCGCCGGACAGGTCGCTCACCGGGGTCCAGAGCCGCTTGTCGTCGAAGCCGAAGATCTCGGCGAGCTGGGCGGCGCTGATCTCCCGGTCGCCGAACTGCACACGCCGGGCCACCTCCTCGACGGCTTCCAGCACGCGCAGGTGGCCGGGGAGTTCGGCGAGTTCCTGGGACAGGAACGCGGGCCGGACGGTCTGCCCGGCGGCGAAACGCCCGCCGTCGGGGCCGGTCACGCCGGCGAGCATCCGCAGCAGGGTGGTCTTGCCGGCGCCGTTGCGGCCGAGGATCGCGACCCGGTCGCCGGGCCCGACCTGCCAGGTGGTGTCGTGCAGGATCTCCTTCGGGCCGGCGTGCAGCCGGACGTGTTCGAGGTCGTACACCTGCTTGCCGAGCCGGGCGGTGGCGAGCCGTTGCAGCGACATGGTGTCGCGGGGTTCCGGCACGTCGGCGATGAGTGCGTTCGCCGCGTCGATGCGGAACTTGGGCTTCGAGGTGCGTGCGGGGGCGCCCCGGCGCAGCCAGGCGATCTCCTTGCGGAGCAGGTTCTGGCGGCGGGCCTCGGTGGCGGCGGCGACGCGTTGCCGCTCGACGCGGGCCAGCGTCCATGCGGCGAAGCCGCCCTCGTACGCCCGGACGGTCTGGTCGGCGACCTCCCAGGTGGTGGTGCAGACGGCGTCGAGGAACCAGCGGTCGTGGGTGACCACGACGAGCGCCCCCCTGCGGGTGACGAGGTGCCGGGCCAGCCAGTCGACGCCGCCGACGTCGAGGTGGTTGGTGGGCTCGTCGAGGACGAGCAGGTCGGCGTCGCGGACCAGCAGCGCGGCGAGCGCGACGCGGCGGCGTTCCCCGCCGGACATCGGGCCGACCGGCGTGTCCAGGCCGAGGTGGGGCATGCCGAGGCCGTCGAGGATGGCGCGGACACCCGCGTCGCCGGCCCACTCGTGCTCGGCGCCCATGCTCTCGCCGAGCCAGGCGGTGCCGAGCACGACGTCCCGCACGGTCAGTTCGGGGGCGAGGTCCAGGCGCTGCGGCAGCCAGGCCACCCGCAGGTCGCGGCGGTGGGTGACGCGGCCGTCGTCGGGTTCCTCGGTGCGGGTGAGCAGGCGCAGCAATGTCGACTTGCCGGTGCCGTTGAGGCCGACCACACCGACCCGGTCGGCGTCGTCGAGGCCGAGCGAGACGTCGGTGAGCAGCGGCCCCGCGGCGCCGTACCCCTTGGACACCCGGTCCAGGTTGACGATGTTGGCCACTGACCCACCCTTCACGACTCAGGCGTCCCGGGGGCCCGGGACGCCTGAGTCAAGGGTACGGGGCGTCAGACCACGCGGGCGCCGGCGACCGGACCGTGCGCGACGCGGGCCTCCCGGCACACCCCGGCGGCGGTGATCTCGGCGGCGATCCGGACGGCGTCGGCCTCGCCGGTGGCGAGGAAGACGCAGGTGGGTCCGGAGCCGGAGACGATGCCGGCGAGCGCCCCCGCGGCCTCGCCGGCCTTGAGCGTCTCGGCCAGCGAGGGGCGCATGGTCAGCGCGGCGTCCTGGAGGTCGTTGCCGAGCGTGGCGGCGAGCACCCGCGGATCGCGCTGGCGCAGCGCGGCGAGCAGCGCGTCGGTGCTGCCCAGCGGCGTGCCGGCCCCGCCGGCGTCACGCAGCCGGTCCAGTTCCCGGTACGCGGCCGGGGTGGACAGGCCGGCGTCGGCGATCGCCACCACCCAGTGCCAGGAGGTGGGGCGGGCCAGCACCGGGCTGACCGCCTCGCCGCGGCCGGTGCCGAGCGCGGTGCCGCCGTGGATGAGGAACGGCACGTCCGAGCCGAGGTCGGCGGCGATGCCGGCGAGTTCGTCGCGGGACAGCCCGGTGCCCCAGAGCGTGTCGCAGGCGACGAGCGCGGCGGCGGCGTCGGCGCTGCCACCGGCCAGCCCGCCGGCGAGCGGGATCTGCTTGCGCAGGTGCAGCCGGGCGTGCGGGGCGACGCCCGCGTAACCGGCCAGCGCGTGCGCGGCGCGCAGCGCCAGGTTGGTGTCGTCCAGCGCCAGCTCGCCGGCGCCCTCGCCCTCCATGGTGAGGGTGAGCGTGTCGCCGCGACGGGCGGTCAGCTCGTCGTAGATCGAGATCGCGTGGTAGACGGTGTTCAGCTCGTGGTAGCCGTCACGCCGCAGCGGTCCGACCCCGAGATGCAGGTTGACCTTGGCGGGCACCCGCACCTTGACCGGGCCGCTGGCCCCGCGCCGCTGCCCGTCCTCGTCCCCCGGTCGCCATGCCTCGGTCACCGGGTGGACTCCACCGGACGTGGGCGGATGTCGAACGGCTTCGGCACTGTCAGCTCCTCGGCGAGGGGTCGGGCAACGGCGCCAGCCTACTGCTCGCCGCCGGGGGCGTCCGGGGCCGACGCCGCGATGGCGGCGAACTGCTCGACGGTGAGCGATTCGCCCCGCGCGGACGGGTCCACGCCGGCGGCGGTGAGCGCGGCGGCGGCCCGGTCCGCGCCGCCGGCCCAGCCGGCCAGGGCGGCGCGCAGCGTCTTGCGGCGCTGGGCGAACGCGGCGTCGACGACGGCGAAGACGGCCTTCCGGGGTACGTCCGGCCGGGGCGGCTCGCGCCGGGTGAACGCGACCAGGCCGGAGTCGACGTTCGGCACCGGCCAGAACACGTTCGGCGGGACCTTGCCGGCGGCGCGGGAGCGGGCGTACCAGGCGAGTTTGACCGACGGGATGCCGTACACCTTGGAGCCGGGACCGGCGACGAGCCGGTCGGCGACCTCCTTCTGCACCATCACCAGGCCGTGGCGCAGCGTGGGCAGCTCGGCGAGCAGGTGCAGCACGACCGGCACGGCGACGTTGTAGGGCAGGTTCGCCACCAGCGCTGTGGGCGCCGGGCCGGCCAGGTCGTCGGCGGTGACCCGCAGCGCGTCGGCCGGATGGACGGTGAGCCGTTCGGCGGCCGCCCCGGCGAAGCGGGCGGCGGTCTCCGGCAGCGCGGCGGCGAGCGCCGGGTCGAGTTCCACAGCGTGCACGTGCGCGGCGACCGGGAGCAGGGCGAGCGTGAGCGAGCCGAGCCCGGGGCCGACCTCCAGCGCCACGTCGTCGGGGGTCAGCCCGGCGGTGGTGACGATCCGGCGCACGGTGTTGGGGTCGTGCACGAAGTTCTGGCCGAGTTTCTTGGTCGGCGTGACGCCGAGGCGCGCGGCGAGTTCCCGGATCTCCGCCGGGCCGAGGAGTCCGGTCACGCCCCGTAGCGTAAGCGCCCCCGCCCGCGGGGAAGGAAGGGCCCCTTCTTAACGCCTCGCGATATGGAGGGGCCCCTTCTTAACGCCACGGACCGAACGCGCTCAACGCCACGGGCCGAACGCTCGCTCACCGTTCGTGGAGAGGGCGGCGCAGAGGGCGTCCACGTCGGTGCCGGTGGTCTCGGCGAGGAAACGGACCGTCAGCGGGATCAGGTACGACGCGTTGGGCCGTCCCCGGTACGGCATCGGGGTCAGGTAGGGCGCGTCGGTCTCCACGAGCATCTGCTCCGGCGGGGTGACGGCTGCGGCCTCGCGCAGCGCGGCGGCGCTGCCGAACGTGACGGTGCCGGCGAAGCTGAGCAGGAAGCCGCGCCGGACGCACTCGCGGGCGAAGTCGGCGTCGCCGGAGAAGCAGTGCATGACCACGGTTTCCGGGGCGCCCTCGTCGTCGACGATGCGCAGCACGTCGGCGTGCGCGTCCCGGTCGTGGATGACGAGCGCCTTGCCGTGCCGCTTGGCGATGGCGATGTGCGCCCGGAAGCTCTTCTCCTGCGCGGCCCGCCCCTCCTCGCCGGTACGGAAGAAGTCCATCCCGGTCTCGCCGACGCCCCGGACCCGGTCCCGGCCGGCGAGCGTCTCGATCTCGCGCAGCGCCTCGTCCAGGTCGGCCAGCCGGGGCGCCTCGTTCGGGTGCAGCGCGACGGTGGCGAGCACCGGGGCGTACCGGTCGGCGACGTCGGCGCTCCACCGGGACGAGTCGACGTCCACCCCGACCTGGACGAGCCGGTCCACGCCGGCCCGGGCGGCGACGTCGATCGCGGCGGCCACCGGGTCGTCGCCGGTGGTGCCGCCGGGAGGCGTGCCGAACTCGCCGACGGTGATGTCGAGGTGGGTGTGGCTGTCCGGCACGGGTACGGGCAGCGGCTCGGGGGCGGGCGGGAACTCCCCGGCCCGGCGGGCGGCGCGCTGCTTGCGGGTCTCGGTCTGCTCGGTCATCGCGGCCAGCATCACACACCCGCCCGGGGCTGCGTTCCCGGACCGCCACCGGCTGTTCACGTGCCTCACATCTGGCGGGCTTAGCGTCCTGGAGTGACAGTCACCGACCAGGCCGGCGAGCCCGCCTCCGACCGGGCCGGGTTGCGCGTGACGTACGGCGGCCGGGTGCATCCGGCGGAGGAGATCGCCCGGGGCGCGGCGTACGAGTTGTTCAGCGCCGACGAGGCGCCCGGGTTCGAGTGGTGTCCCCGGCCCGGCAACGGCTATCCGTGGCGCCGGTTCGTGCACGCGACCGAGGTCGACGCGGTGCACGGGGGCGCCGGTTCGGCCGACGACACGGACGCGCCGCTGCTGATGCCGGTGCACCGGGACCGGGGCTGGGCGTACGTACACCAGCTCAGCCAGCAGCCGGGCGCGGCGGCGGATCCGACGCTCGCCGCCGTACGGGCGTCGGCGGTGATCCGGCCGGGTACCCGGATGGTGAAGGTGCTCTCCGCCCGGCAGCTCGCCGGGTACGTGCGGGGCGTGCTGCCGCACGGCTTCTGCTACCGGGAGCACGACGTCGCGCACCTGCGGACACCGGCCGGGATGGCGGTGCTGCGGGGCGACTCCGAGGGTGGCGACGTGGCGTACGCGGTGCGCTGGCGGGCCGCCGACCCGGCCGACTACGACGTGCCCGTGGGCCCGGCGCACCGGGGACTCATGGCGTTGCCGCCCCGGGACCGGCTCGGGCCGCCGGTGCTCGGTACCGGGTTCGTGCCGAGCAGCGCGCAGCTCGTACCGGAGTTCGTCACCCGGGAGTTCGCCGACCTGCCGATGCCGGCGAACGCCACCCTGCTCGCCTACCCGGCCGACGGGGTGGAGGTGGTCCTCTACACCTACCAGGCGGAGCAGCGGGGCTGGCTGCGCCTGGCCGGCCCGCAGTGGCGGCACCTGCTCGCCGCGGTGCCGGGTCTCTCCGCCGACCAGGAGTACGTGCCGACCGGCGAGGCGCCGCGCTCCACCCGGCTCGTCGGCGCGTACGCGGGTTCGGAGTACGAGGCGGTGGCCGACCAGCCGGGCGGGTTCCGGGTGCTGGCGATGACCCGGGCGGCCCGTTACCCGGTGGACGCGGCGGCCCGGCGGGTGCGCACGGCGGCCTGGCGCGGGGTGCCCTGCCTGGTGCTGCGGGAGGAGGGCGGCTGGCTGCGGTTGCGGCTGCGCCGCCCGGATCCGGACGCGGTGGCCGCGACCGGCGCGCAGTGTCTGGAACGCGGCGTGTACGAGGTCTGGGCGCCCGGCGCCGAGCTGGCCGACGACCGGGTGGTGGACCTGCCCTATCCGGCCCGGCACGAATAGACGAGGGCAGGTCGGGAAGGCGTGGGGTGTCCGAGAAACCCGCGCGAGGGGGAATCCCGACATGCCTTTCGTCACCGTCGGTACGGAGAACTCCGCACCCATCGACCTGTACTACGAGGATCACGGTTCCGGTCAGCCGATCGTGCTGATCCACGGTTTCCCGTTCAACGGGGCGACCTGGGAGAAGGTGAGCGGTCCGCTGCTGGACGCCGGATACCGGGTGATCACGTACGACAGGCGTGGATTCGGCAACTCCGCGCAGCCGGCCATGGGCTACGACTACGACACGTTCTCCGCCGACCTCGACGTGCTGATGACCGAACTGGACCTGCGGAACGCGATCCTGGTCGGGCACTCCATGGGCACCGGTGAGGTGACCCGCTATCTGGGCGCGTACGGGTCGGACCGGGTGGACCGGGCGGTGCTGATGGCCCCGTTGGCGCCGTACCTGCTCAAGGCGCCCGACGACCCGGAGGGCGTCGACAAGAGCATGTTCGACGGGTTCCAGAAGGCGATCATCCAGGACCGGTTCGCCTACCTGACCCAGTTCTGCGACGCGTTCTTCAACGCCAGCGAGAACCGGGGGACGCTGGTCAGCGACGAGGCGTACCACGCGCACTGGCAGATCGGCGCGCAGGCGTCGGCCAAGGGCACCCACGACTCGGTGGACGCCTGGCAGACCGACTTCCGCGGTGACCTGCCGAACATCAACGTGCCGGTGCTGATCATCCAGGGCGACAAGGACAACGTGCTGCCGTACCCGGTGACGGGCCAGCGGCTGGTGAACATGCTGTCCGACGCCAAGCTGGTCACGCTGAAGGGTGCGCCGCACGGCACGCCGTGGACCCATCCCACCGAGGTCAACAAGGCCATCATGGAGTTCATCGGCAAGCCGAGCATGGCCCGCGCCTGACCGGCGCACACGACCGCGGCCCGGGGAGAGATCCCCGGGCCGCGGTTCGCGCGCGTGTTCAGCCGGCCAGGCGGGCCAGCTCCTCCTCGACGATGGACGGGTCGAGCTTGCGGAACACCGGCTTCGGCGCCGCGAGCGGCCGGCCCACTTCCAGGGGTACGGACTCCCAGCGCGCCCCGACCGTGTAGTCACCGGTCAGCACCGGGTACGACGGCCCGCCGTCGAGGTCGTCGACCTCCTCGATGACGGGCATCGGCGCGTGCACGCCGGTGCCGCCGAGCAGCTCATGGATCTTCTGGGCGGAGTGCGGCAGGAACGGGGTGAGCAGCGTGTTGGCGTCGCTGACCACCTGGAGCGCGACGTGCAGGACGGTGCCCATGCGGGGCTTCTCGTCCTCGCCCTTGAGCTTCCAGGGCGCCTGCTCGGAGAGGTACTTGTTGGCCTCGGCGACGACCTTCATGGCCTCGCCGATGGCCTGCTTCTGCCGGTGCCGGGCGATCAGGTCGCCGACCACGCCGAAGCCGGCCTTCGCGATGTCCAGCAGCGCCTGGTCGGCCTCGGTGAGCCCGGCCGGGTCGACCGGCGGGATCGCGCCGAAGTTCTTCGCCGCCATCGACACGGACCGGTTGACCAGGTTGCCCCAGCCGGCGACCAGCTCGTCGTTGTTGCGGCGCAGGAACTCGGCCCAGGTGAAGTCGGTGTCGTTGCTCTCCGGGCCGGCCACCGCGATGAAGTACCGCAGCGCGTCGGCGTCGTAGCGCTCCAGGAAGTCCCGGACGTAGATGACCACCTTGCGGGAGGAGGAGAACTTCCGTCCCTCCATGGTCAGGTACTCGCTGGAGACGACCTCGGTGGGCAGGTTGAGCCGGCCCAGCTCGCCCGGTTCGCCGTCGCGGGCGCCCTCACCGGAGTAGCCGCCGAGCAGCGCCGGCCAGATCACCGAGTGGAAGACGATGTTGTCCTTGCCCATGAAGTAGTAGGAGCGGGCGTCCTTCCCCTCCCCGTCCGCCGACCACCACTTGCGCCAGGCCTCCGGGTCGCCGGTGCGCCGGGCCCACTCGATGGACGCGGACAGGTAGCCGATGACCGCGTCGAACCAGACGTAGATCCGCTTGTCCGGGCGGTCGCGCCAGTCGTCGAGCGGGATCGGCACGCCCCACTCCAGGTCGCGGGTGATGGCCCGGGGCTGGAGGTCGTCGAGCAGGTTGCGGGAGAACCGCAGTACGTTCGGGCGCCAGCCGTCGCGGGTGTCCAGCCACTGCCGCAGCGCGTCGGCCAGGGCGGGCAGGTCGAGGAAGAAGTGCTCGGTCTCGACGAACTCCGGGGTCTCCCCGTTGATCTTCGACTTGGGGTCGATCAGGTCGATCGGGTCGAGCTGGTTGCCGCAGTTGTCGCACTGGTCGCCGCGCGCGCTGTCGTAGCCGCAGATCGGGCAGGTGCCCTCGATGTAGCGGTCGGGCAGCGTCCGGCCGGTGGACGGGGAGATCGCCCCGGTGGTGACCTTCGGGACGATGTAGCCGTTGCGGTGCAGCCCGGTGAACAGCTCCTGCACCACCGCGTAGTGGTTGCGCGTGGTGGTGCGGGTGAACAGGTCGTACGACAGGCCCAGCGCCCGCAGGTCCTCGGCGATCACCCGGTTGTAGCGGTCGGCCAGCTCGCGCGGGGTGACCCCCTCGGCGTCGGCCTGCACCTGGATCGGGGTGCCGTGTTCGTCGGTGCCGGAGACCATGAGCACGTCGTGACCGGCCATCCGCATGTACCGGGAGAAGACGTCGGAGGGAACGCCGAATCCGGATACGTGGCCGATGTGGCGCGGGCCGTTGGCGTAGGGCCAGGCGACCGCGGCGAGAACGTGACTCATGAGCAGCAAGCCTAGTGATTGCCGTGGGCGTGCCGCGAACCAATGGGGTGCGCGCTCCGACCGTACGTCCGATTTGTCGCCGACACGCGGCGTGAGCTGCCCGACAAGCCAGACGTACCGGTGTGAAATGAACATCGTGACCAGCAGACCAGCGGCGCCCGAGCCGTCGGCGGCCGCCACGCGGCGGGCGGCGCGGCCCACGCCGCCCGGCGGGCCCGTCGCTCCCCAGCCACGGCTCGACCCGGCGGACCCGCCGGTGGAGGTGGAGCCGACCACCGGAGCGCCGGTGGACGCGGTGCCGAGCCGGGTGCCGGTACGCCAGCCGCGCTGGCAGCGCGAGGCCGCCCCGTCCGGCGGCTGGGCACCGATCGAGGAGGTGCACTGGGACGGCACGCCGCTGCGCGACGAGCCGCGCCCACGTCCGGGCCGGCCCCCGGCGCGACGGGAACGCGCCCGCCCGGCCGCGCCGCCGAGCCCGCCCGCCGGGCTGGCCGTGCTGCTGACGCTGAGCCTGCTCGCCGCGTTCTTCGCCTGGGTGAGCGCCGGGCCGTTCTGGCTGGCGGTGGGGCACTCGACCGGCGGCACCGTGATGATCACCGAGTGCGCGGGCGGCGGGCTCACCCAGCGCTGCCGGGGCATCTTCTCCGCCGACGGCGACCGGTTCCAGGCCCACGGGGTACGGGTCAGCGGCGTACCGGCCGGGCGCACCGACACCGGCAGCTCGCTGCGGGCGCGGATGACCGGGCCGGACGGGTCAACCGCCTACGCGGACACCGGCGTCGGACGGCACCTGCGCTGGCTGCTGGGGCTGGCCCTGGTGGCCGGCTGCGCCGCCGGGATCGCCAGGTGGACCGGGGCGACCCGGCTCGCGGACGAACGGCAGCGGCGCTGGGCGGTCGGCCTGGCGCTGGCCGGCCCGGCGTTGATCACCGTCGGCTTCCTGGCCGCCGCCTGGTGAGGTAAGGCGTTAAGAGGGGGCCCTTCCTCTACCGCAGGCGTTAAGAAGGGGCCCTTCCTTTCAGCTGTGCACGACGGCGTACACCTCGCGCCGCCGCAGCCCGTACGCGGTGGCGACCTCGGTGATCGCGTCCCGGCGGGACAGCCCGGCCGCCTCGCGCTCGGCCACCGCCGCGCGCAGCGTCTCGTCGTCCGGCCGGACCGCGGGCGTGGCCGGTGCGCCCGCAACGACGAGCGTGATCTCGCCCCGCGGATCGCCCTCGGCGGCCCACTCGGCCAGTTCGCCGAGCGGCCGGCGGACGACCTCCTCGTAGGTCTTGGTCAACTCGCGGCAGAGCGCGGCGGGCCGGTCCCTGCCGAACGCCTCGGCCAGGTCGGCGAGCGCACCGGCGATGCGGTGCGGCGCCTCGAAGAACACCAGCGTGCGGTCCTCGGCGGCGAGCGCGCGCAGCCGGGAGCGGCGGGCGCCGGGAGTACGCGGCAGGAAGCCCTCGAAGCAGAACCTGTCGCAGGGCAACCCGGACAGCGCCAGCGCGGTGGTCACCGCGCTCGGCCCGGGCGCGGCGGTGACCGGCACACCGGCGTCCAGTGCGGCCCGGACCAGCCGGTAGCCGGGGTCGGAGACGCTCGGCATGCCGCCGTCGGTGACCAGCGCGACCGTGTAGCCGGCGGCGAGCACCTCGGCCAGCTCGGGGGTACGCCGCTCCTCGTTGCCCTCGAAGTACGAGACGATCCGGCCGGGCACAGTCACGTCCAGGTCGCGGGCCAGCCGGGTGAGCCGCCGGGTGTCCTCGGCGGCGACCACGTCGGCGGCGGCCAGCACCTCGCGGAACCGGGCGGACGCGTCGGCCGGGTTGCCGAGCGGCGCGCCGAGCAACACGAGCCGCCCTACCTCGGACATTTCCCCCACGGCGTGCGCTCCCTCATCGACGGTCGTACCAATTTCGGAGACGAGAGACGCCACCGGGCACCCTCGCAGCCTACGATCGCCGGGTGACGAGTGCGTCGACAGCACAGAGCGCGAACCCGGACCCTTCCACCACCGACCGGGGCGACGGCGCCGGGCGCGGGCTTCCCGCCGCCGTGCGGCGCCGGCTCGCCACCGTCGATGATCGCATCGGTCGAGGTCAGGCGTGGCTGGCGACAGCGGTGGTGGTGGCCGTCGCGGCGATCCTGCGCTTCGTGGGGCTCAGCTTCCCGCCCGGGAAGATCTTCGACGAGACCTACTACGCCAAGGACGCGTACGGGCTGATCGACCGCGGCTTCGAGTGGAACTACAAGGACAACGGCCCTTCGTACGTGGTGCATCCACCGCTGGGCAAGTGGATGATCGGCATCGGCGAGTGGGCCTTCGGCTACCAGGACGCGGACAGCGGCGTCTCGGTGCCGGGCCACCTGATCACCACCTCGCCGGAGTTCGGCTGGCGGTTCGGAGCGGCGGTGGCGGGCACGCTGTCGGTGCTGCTGCTGGTCCGTATCGGGCGGCGGATGTTCCGCTCCACGGTGCTCGGCTGCGCGGCCGGCCTGCTGCTCGCGCTCGACGGCTACCACCTGGTGCTGTCCCGCACGGCCATCCTCGACATCTTCCTGCTGCTGTTCGTGCTCGCCGCGTTCGGCGCGCTGGTGCTCGACCGGGACGCCCGGAGGCGGCGCTGGGCGCGGGCGCTGGAGGGCGGGCTCGACCCGACACAGCCGGGCCGGGCCGGCCGTCCGTCGTCGGGCTGGCGGGACTGGCCGTGGTGGCGGCTGGCAGCAGGTGTGCTGCTCGGCTGCGCCTGCTCGGTGAAGTGGAGCGCGCTCTACTTCGTACCGGCGTTCGCGTTGCTGGTGCTGCTCTGGGAGGTGGGCGTCCGCCGCTCGTCCGGGGTACGCCGGCCGTGGCGCGACGCGGTGCTCGACGAGCTGCCGTGGCTGCTCGCCGCAGGTGCGCTGATACTCGTTACCTACGTCGCGACCTGGTCGGGCTGGCTGCTCGGGCAGGACGGCTACTACCGCCTGGCGGAGCGCTACCCGAACAACCCGGAGCTGAGCGACACCCCGTTCATCGGGGCGCTGATCAACCTGTGGGAGTACCACAAGGCCGCGTACGGCTTCCACACCCAGCTCGACGACCCGCACAAGTATCAGTCCTGGCCCTGGCAGTGGCTGCTGCTCGGCCGTCCGGTGGCGTTCCACTGGTCCGGGGACGGCAGTTGCGGCGCGCCGAGCTGCGCCTCGGAGGTGCTGCTGCTGGGCACGCCGCTGCTGTGGTGGTCGTTCCTGCCGGCGATCGCCGCAACCGCCTGGCTCGGCCTGGCCCGGCGTGACTGGCGGGCGGGCGCGATCCTGCTCAGCGTCGCCGCCGGCCTGCTGCCCTGGTTCTGGTTCGCCCTCGACGGCCGGACGATGTTCTCCTTCTACGCCGCGCCGGCGGTGCCGTTCCTGGTGCTCGCGGTGGTCTACGTGCTCGGCGCGATCGCCACCCCGGCGCCGGTGACGAACACGGCCGCGCCACCGGACCCGCAACAGGTCCACGACCGCCGGCTGGTGGGCGGGATCATCGCGGGCGCGTACGTGTTGCTCGTGGCGCTCTGTTTCGCGTACTTCTACCCGATCTTCGTGGGCCGGGTGCTGCCGTACGCGGACTGGTCGGCGCGGATGTGGCTGGACGGCCGCTGGATCTGACGCGGGGCGCCGGGCACTGCGCGGCGCCGGGGCACAAAGAAGCGCGCCCCGATCGCCTGCCACGGGGGAAGCGGGCGATTGGGGCGCGCAAGACAGAGCTTAACCACACTCCGGCAACGGCACAACGGGTGCGGGCCGGTCAGATTTCCGACGAGTGCACCACCGGCCGAAAGGTTTACATGGTGCAGCTAACGGTGGGTGGCCGAGCGCGACCGTGACGGCCCCAGCGGACGCCGGAGACGGGCCTCCGGCGGGCACCTCCGACCCGGATGATCTTCCAATGTGGATCTCACTACACTTCGCCCGGTGATCAACAAGAGACGATCGACGGCCGTCCTCATCGGACTGCTGGCGGCGGCCGCGCTGATCGGGCCGAGCCCCGCCGGGGCCGACGACGAGACCACCGAGCCCGTCGCCGAACCACCCAAGGTCGAGCTGGTCCTCGACGTCAGCGGATCGATGCGGGCCCGCGACATCGACGGCCGCAGCCGGATCTCCGTCGCCCAGCAGGCGTTCAACGAGGTGGTCGACGCCCTGCCGGACGAGACACAGCTCGGCATCCGGGTGCTCGGCGCCACCTACCGGGGCAAGGACAAGAAGCAGGGCTGCCTGGACACCCAGCAGATCGTGCCCGTCGGCCCGGTGGACCGTACCCAGGCCAAGGCCGCCGTGGCCGGGCTGCGGCCGACCGGTTTCACACCGGTCGGGCTGGCGCTGCGCTCCGCCGCGCAGGACCTGGGAACCGGCAGCACCGCCCGCCGGATCGTGCTGATCACCGACGGTGAGGACACCTGCGCGCCGCCCGACCCGTGCGAGGTGGCCCGCGAGCTGGCCGCCCAGGGCACCCGCCTGGTGGTCGACACGCTCGGCCTGGCGCCGGACGAGAAGGTACGCAAGCAGCTGCTCTGCATCGCCGGCGCGACCGGGGGCACCTACACCGCCGCGCAGAGCGCCGACGAGCTGACCGGCCGGATCAAGCAGCTCGTCGACCGCGCCCGGGACACGTACACCGCCGCTCCGGCTGTGGTCGGCGGCGGCACGGCGTGCGAGGGCGCGCCGCTGCTCGCCCCCGGCGTCTACAGCGACCGGGAGGCGTTCTCCGAGCACCGCTGGTACCGGGTGCCGGTGCGTCCCGGGCAGGAACTGCGCGCCTCGGTGAGCGTCGCGCTGGACCGGCCGGTCAACCCGGACTACGGCGTGCTGCTGCGCGCCACCGCGCCGGACGGGCGGGAACTGGTCCGGGGCGTCGACGCCGGCAGCGGGCGCACCGACGTGGTCTCCGCCGGGCTGCGCTGGTCGGCCGCCGAAGAGGAGGAGGACGGGCCGAGCCCGGAGCCGAGCGCCGGCGCGGAGCAGCCCGTACGGACCGTCTGCCTGGTGGTCAGCAACTCGTTCGCGGCCAAGCCCGGCACCCAGGCCCGGCCCGGCATGCCGGTGGAGCTGACAGTCGACGTGGTGGCCGCCTCCCCCGCGCCGGACGGGCCGGATCTGGGCCGCGGCTGGGTGCTGCTGCTCCTGCTCGCGCTCGCCGGACTGCTCACCGGGCTGGTCGCCGGACTGCTCACCCGCTGGTGGGTGCACACGTGGAGGGTGAACTGAGCATGCGTACGCTGATCCGCTCCGCGGCGGCGATCACCGCCGCCGGACTCGCCCTCACCCCGGCGGCGGCCCTGGCCGCGCCCAGCCCGTCACCGGGCGCGACCACGGTGACCAAGGCGGGCACCTCGTTCCTCACCGCCACCACAGTCACCGCCGGCCAGCCGGTGCAGGTGGGCGCGTCGACCGGCGACCACCTGTACTGGTCGTTCCGCGCCGACGCCGGGCAGGTGCACGAGGTCACCGCCACCGTCACGTTCCCGAAGCCACGCAGCGGCGCGTCCACCTGGACCGTCGACGTCTTCGACGGGCTGCGCCGCCGGCAGGCGTGCACCGCCGGCGCGCAGACCCCGACCGCCGGCGCGTCGGCGACGAGCGTCGCGCTGGGCTGCACGCTGCGCCGGGTACGGCCGTGGGCCGAGCCCTGGTCGGGCGACCCGCTGCCCGGCACCTACTACATCCGGCTCTCCGTCACCGATCTGCCGGAACCCGACCTCGGTCTGCCGATCGACGTGGAGATGCTCGTCGGCGCGACCGACGAGGGCGGCGCGTCCGGCGACGACGGCGAACTGACCGCGCCGCTGGTGCCGAACACCAGGGCCGGCACCGTGCTCAGCGCCGAGCCGACGCCCGAGCCGGTGGCCGACGAGGAGACCGACCTGACCGGGTGGCTCCCCGAGGCCGGATCGCGCTGGGTGTGGACCACAGTGGGCGGCGTGCTCGCCGCCGTGGCCGGCGTGGTCGGCTTCGGGCTCACCCGGCGGCCGCGCCGCCCCTGAGGACCGCAGCCGGTGGCCGCCGCGAACCCGACGCGGCGGCCACCGGACGCGCTCATGCCTCGGCGATACGCGGGCCGCGCGGCACCCAGCCGATGAACCGGTCCTGGAGCGCGGTGACCGGCACGGAGCGTAGATCCTGCGTCGCCGCGGCGAGGCAGGACCCGAGATAGACGCTCAACGACGCCCGGTCCACCTGGTACTCGCGCAGCAGGTGATGACGTTTCGTGGCGCAGGGCCAGTCGTCACCGCACGAGCCGCATGTCCAGTCGGGGGTCACCGGCACGTGCTCGCCGCCGGTACTTCCCGAAACCTCAGCGCCAGGCGTCATCGGCCGCTCCTTCCGAGTCAGGAATGGTGGTGATGGACCGGTTGCCTCCCCGCAACATTCCTTCAGCGCAGCGGCACGCCCAAGCGTTACGGTACGTTCACCGCGTGTCCCCGTCATCCACCTCTCGTGCGTGATCTGCTCCCGGCCGAGGTCGCCGTGGCGGTGGCCGACGCGGCCGACTGGGCCGGTGAGCTGCTCCCGGCCGAGCTGGCCGCCCTGGGTGAGCGCGCGGTACCCGGCCGGCGCCGAGACTTCACCGCCGGGCGGGTCTGCGCCCGGCGGGCACTCGGCGCGCTCGGCCTGCCCGCCACGCCGGTACCGGCCGGCGCCGACCGGGCCCCGATCTGGCCGCCCGGCGTGGTCGGCGCCATCACCCACACCCGCGACTACTGCGCCGCGGCCGCCGCCCACGCCACCGACGTGCGCGCCGTCGGTATCGACGCCGAGCGCTACCGGCCGCTCTCCCCGGGGGTACGCCGGAAGGTGTGCCGCCCCGACGAGGAGGCGGACCTGGCCCGGCTGCCGCCCGGCACGCCCTGGCCGACCGTGTTGTTCAGCGCGAAGGAGACCGTCTACAAGGTCTGGCACCCGCTCGTCGGCACGTGGCTGGGCTTCGCCGACGCGCGCGTCACGCTGGACCCGGAGGCGGGCACCTTCCACGCCGCCATCGCCCCGGCCCGGCTCGCCGCCGCACCGGTGCCCGATCCACCGTCAGCGGTGACCGGACGGTTCGCCGTGGACGACGACCTGGTCCGCACCGCGGCCGTCCTGCTTCGTCGATGAGGCACTGCCGGGCGGGTTGTGCCCGGCTTGTACCGTCGTTCCGACTGAAAATCCCGAAGGCGCCCAAGGAGTACGGTGAGCCACCCTCAGCCTCCGTCCGGGTCACCGGACCCGAACCAGCAGCCGCAGGAACCGCCGACGCAGGCGTTCCCCACCGCCCCGATGCCGCCGGTGCCGGGCAACCCGTACGCGCCACCACCCGCTCCGACGTCGGGCTCGCCCTACCCGCCGCCCTCGGACGCGCCGCAGCCGCCCGTCTCGGGCGCGCCGTACCCGCCGCCGGGCAGCGAGTATCAGCCGCCGGGTGCCGCGTACCAGCCGCCGGGCGGTGCGTACCCGCCGCCGGGGTCCGAGTACCAGCCGCCGGGTGCGGCGTACCCGCCCCCGGGTGGTTACCCGCCGCCGGGTGGTGGCGCGTACCCGCCGCCGCCCGGAGCGCCCTTCGGACCGCCGGCGAAGAAGTCGAACAAGAACGTCTGGATCACTGTCGGCATCATCGCGGTGATCCTGCTGCTGCTGTGCTGCGGTGGCGGCATCTTCGCCATCTACAGCGGCGCGAAGAAGACCCAGGAGGCGATCGACTCGCTGCCCACCCCGGGCGTCACCTACGGCCAGCCCACAGGTGACACCCCGACGGGCGCTCCCACCGGCACGCCGCAGCCGGGCAACACCGACGACAAGACGTTCAACATGCCGGCCGGCGACAAGCTGGTCGTCAACGACGACCGGGGCACCATCGAGATCACCGTCGGCAACTTCCGGACCAGGAACGCCGCCTGCAGCGAGGTCATGCCCGGCCCGAAGAACGGCATGTTCCTGATCGCCGACGTGACCGCCGAGATCACCAAGGGCACCGGCTCGATCAACCCGTTCTACTTCACCTGGGTCGCTGCGGACGGCACCGAGGAGAGCGGCATCGGCGGCGCCTTCTCGGGTTGCGGCAAGCTGATGACCTCGGGCAACAACCTGCCCGAGGGTTCCAAGCGCAGCGGCCAGCTCATCTTCGACGTCAAGGACCAGAACGGCGTCGTGGAATACAAGCACCGCTTCCGTTCCGCCGGGTCCTGGAAGCCCTGACCCCAACGAAACCCCGCACGGGGGCCGGTCCACTACGGACCGGCCCCCGTGTCCGTTCGGACGGCGCCAGAAGCCGAACGGACATTTCCATGTGCACGAGCCGGCCCTCGGTCGCCAGGCTCGGAGCATGGCTAACGAGACGACGATCCCGCTGCTGCCGTGCCGCTCCCTGGACGATGTGGCGCCCTTCTACCAGGCCCTCGGCTTCGAGATCACGTACCGGCAGGAGCGCCCGAACCCGTACCTGACGCTGCGGCGGGAGGATCTCCATCTGCACTTCTTCGGGATGCCGCAGTTCGATCCCGCCGACTCGTACGGCTCCTGCCTGGTGGTGGTGGACGACCTGGTCGACATCCACCGGGCCTTCACCGACGGCCTGCGTGCCACGTACGGCAAGGTGCTCGTCTCCGGCGTGCCCCGGATGACCCGGCCCCGGCCCCGCCGCAACCAGGAGGGCCACTTCGGGTTCAGCATCGTCGACCCCGGCGGCAACTGGATCCGGTTCGTCGGCCGGAGCGATACCGCGGAGACCGACGACAGGGGCGGGCTGGCCCGTACGCTGCAGAACGCGGTGGTGCAGGCGGACTCTCGCGGCAATCCCCAGCAGGCCGCGCGGATCCTCGACGGCGCGCTTGCCCGCCCGGATGCCGCCGACGACCCGGCCGTCCAGGTGGAGGCGCTGGTCTACCGGGCGGAGCTGGCGCTGCAACTCGACGAGCCGGAGTCCGCGCGGGAGCTGGTGCGGCAGGCCCGCTCGATCCCGCTGGACGACGGATCGCGCGACGCGCTGACCGACACGCTGCGGCACGCCGAGGACCTGATCACCGCACTGCCGCCCGCATGACCGCACGGCGGGCGGGCGCCCGGCCGGTGGCGGCGGTTTGCCGGCCGGGTCAGCGGGGACGCGCCTCGGCAGGCGGCGAGGGCCGCCACGCGACGATCCGGGGAGGCGGCAATGAGCGTCGAGCGCGCGAAGAACGACCTGGAGGACCTGGCCGGTCCGGCCCGGGCGCGGCTCGGTGACCTGAACCAGGACGAACACGCCGAAGCGGACCGGGTACGCGAACGGGATGAGATCCGGGGCAAGCGCCCCGGCGAGCACATCCAGGCGGACGCCCGCGACGCCGACGACGACTTCTCCGCCTGACCCCGTCCTGCCGGAGATCCGAGGTCGGGCCGCGCCGCACGCGCGGCGGGCGTGCGCTGTCGGGGGTGGCTCCTATCCTGGGACGATGGTTCTCACCGACGTCACCGGGTCCTGGGCAGGCACCAACGGCTTCCGGCTGATGCCCGCCGACCCGCTCGCCGGGTCGCCGGCCGCGCTCACAGTCGCCACCGCGGCCGGCGGGCACCTGACCACCGTGTCGTACTCGTGGGAACATCCCGACGACGGCCCGCAGGACGGCCTGCTGGTGGTCGGCGCCGGCGACCGGCCGGGCTCGCTCGTCGCCTGGTGGGGCGACTCGTGGCACCAGCAGCCGACCCCGATGACGCTCACCGGCGCGGCGGGCGGGGCGGCGGTCGAGCTGACCGCCGAGTACGGCGGCGGCTGGGGGTGGCGGATCGTCCTCGACACCGCCGACCCGGTCACGCTGCGGCTGCGGATGGAGAACGTCGTCCCCGCGGACCAGGCCGGGCCCGGCACACCGGCCGGCCCCTACCCGGCGATGGTCACCGACGTGCGCCGGGCCTGACCGTCGCGGGCATCCGCGACGCGGCGCTGCCGCGATCAGGCGTCGAGGATCTCCCGCAGCCGGCGCGCGAACGCCTCCGGCTGCCCGGCGTGGCCCATCCCCTCGCCGAGGAACCCGCCGTGGTGGCTCGGGAAGACCGCGGCCTGTCCGCCGAGCAGCTCGGCGGTGGCCACCGACGTCCGCGCGGTGAGGGTGTCCGCCGACTCCTCGCCCACCGCCACCACGACCCGGGTGGGCGCGGCGCGCAGCGCGTCGGCGTCCGGCCGGAAGACGGTGACCGCCGCGGACCGGTCGGAGAGCAGCGGGTCGTCGCGGCTGCCGTCGTCCTCGGCCGGCATTCCGAACGCGGCGGGATCGGGTGCGGGCTGGGCGAAGTAGTCGGCTGTGAACTCGCCGCGCCACGACGTCATGACGATGAACGCCGCCATGCCGGCACCCCAGCCGTTCTTCCGGTACGCCTCCTGGCAGGCGGCCATGGCCCGGCCGGCCGCCTCGGCGTCGGGGAGCAGCGTGGTCAGCGGCGGCTCGTGCGCCACCAGCGTGGTCACCACGTCCGGGTACGCGGCCACCAGGGCGAGCGCGGTCACCGCGCCGCCGCTGCTGGCGAACATGTCGACCGGGCCCACGCCGAGGGCGTCGACGATGTCGCGGACGTCCCGGGCCTGCACCTCGGGCAGCGAGTCGTTCCGGCCGTCCTTGCGGACGCTGCGGCCGAGCCCGCGCGGGTCGTACGTGATGACTGTGCGGTCCGGGAAGTACGACGCGAGCGTGGTGAAGCCGTCGGCGCACATCGGCTGGCCGATCATGAACAAGGGGCGGTGCCCGGCCTCGGCCGCCTCGGGGGCGTGGACGTCGTAGACCAGGTCGACCTCGGGCGTCTGGAGAGTGAGCGTCTTCATGCCTCTGTCGACCGGCGCCGACCTCGGAAATCATCGGTCCGGCGGAAACTCGTGCCGTCGCGGTCAGCTCACCGTGCCGGTGACGGTGCTGCCGGACTTGGTCACGTAGTAGGTCAGCTTCGTGCCGCTCCAGAAGTGGAACGTCAGCGTGACCCGCTGGCCGTCGTTGACCTCGGCGAAGAACTCCGGCTTCAACGCGATCGTGTTGCCGGTGTAGTTCGGCGCGAACGTCACGTCGAACTCCTTGTACGAGGTCCAGTTGTGCGGCCCGGCGTTGCTGCCGTCGGCGTACTTCGCCTCCATCGTGGCCAGCTGGTCACCGCGGAACTGCGCCGGGAGCGTGAACGCCGCCGTGGTGCCCGTGGCGTTCGACAGCACCGGCGGGTCGTACGTGATGATGCTGATCCGCCACGGCACGCCCGCGGAGAAGCGGGCCTGGAGGTTGGCGTTCACCCCGTACGCGCGGGAGCCGACCAGCCGGGTCAGCGCCGACGCGGTGAGCGTCAGGGTGCTGCCGGAGACCGTGTAGTCGGTGCCGTTCACCAGGTCGGTGGTGCCCTGGCGCAGCCCCTGGAACGTGGTGCCGTTCAAGTTGAGCGTCAGGCTCTTGGCGGTGATCGTGCCGGTACGCGGCACGTACACCTGGTCGCTGGACGCGGTACCGGAGCGGGTCGTCCAGCTCGACTTGATCTGCGCGAACAGCTCGGGGTCCTTCCACACGAACGACGTGCGGTCGAAGTGCTGGCCGTTGTCCCAGAGCTGGGTGGTCAGCTTGCGGCTACGCGCGTAGTGGCCGAGGAACTCGAAGAACTTGAGCTTCTCGCCCTGCTCGATGGTGCCGGTGTGGCGGTCGAAGCCGAGCAGCCCGTACTCGCCGATGATCACCGGGATGTTGCGGGTGACGAAGGCGTTGTATACCCGGTCGAACTGGTCGGTCAGGTCCTGCTGGACCGTCGCGTCGAACCGGGTGCCCCCGGCGACGTTCACGCTGAACGGCCAGTACCCGTAGAAGTGCACGGTGGCGATCAGGTTCGGGTCGTTGAGCGTGTTGAACGTGCTGACCAGCTCGTTCACCCGGGCCTGCTCGGCGGAGGTGTGCAGGGTCGGCAGGACCAGCAGCCGGGTGGCGTTGCCCCCGCCGGACTGACGGACGATGCGGTGGAACGAGGTGTTCAGCTCGTTGAGGAGCGTGGCGTTCTGCGCGTCGCCGGAGCTTCCGGTGAACTGCGGCTCGTTGACGCTCTCGAAGGTCAGCTTCGGCGAGGAGTCCTTGAACGCGGCGGCGATCTGGGTCCAGAGCGCGTTGTAGCGGTTCAGCACGCCTGCGCGGTCGGTGGGCATCGTGTTGATCCACTGCCACGAGTCGTGGTGGATGTTGAGCACCACGTAGAAGCCGTCGGCGAGCGCCCAGCCGACCACCTCGCGTACCCGGTTCAGCCAGGCCGCGTCGATCGTGTAGTTCGGCGCGGCGCCGTGGTGGTTGCTCCAGGTCACCGGGATGCGGATGCTGTTGAAGCCCTGCGCCCGGACGTTGTCGAGCAGCGCCTCGGTGACCCGCGGGTTGCCCCACGCGGTCTCGTCCGCGCCGACCGCGTCGAAGGAGTTGCCGAGGTTCCAGCCGGGCTGCATGGCGGCGACGGCGGCCATGGCGTTGCCTGCGGGCGGCGTCGGCGGGACCACCCCGCCGCCCGTGCAGGCCACACCGTTGAGCGAGAACGCGGTGGGCGCGGTGTTCGCGCCGGACCAGGAGCCGTTGAAGCCGAACGAGACGCTGCCGTTGGTGGCGATGGAGCCGTTGTAGCCGACGTTCGTGGCGGTGACGTCGGCGCCGGAGGAGGTGACTGTGGCGCTCCAGGCCTGGGTGACCCGCTGGCCGGACGGGAACGTCCAGCGCAGGTTCCAGCCGTTGATCGGGTCACCGAGGTTGGTCACGTCGACGTTCGCGGTGAAGCCGCCGGGCCACTGGCTGGCGGTCGTGTAGGTGACGCGGCAGCCGGCCGCCGCCTGGGCGTTCGTCGCCATCACGGCGGTGCCTGTCACGAGTGCCGCGGCGGTCGCGGCGACCAGGCCGACCCGCAATCGGGCGGTACGGGGAGAGCGGAACATGGTGGTTCCTTCGTGGTGGGGTGGGGCGCGTGGACGGGGAAGGCGGGGCGCGCACCCGCCCAGCGCGAGAGTAAGTTTGGATTCCAAACATTGTCAATCGGTAGCCGTGGATGCGGGAGGCCGACGGGGCATCAGGCGGCCGACGGCGTCTCGACGGTGAGATGCGCCGACAGCGCGCCCAGGAAGTCCGGCGCGTCGAAGATCCGGCCGGCCGACGCGACACCGGTCGCCCGGGTCCGCCCGGTCAGGATCCGGTGGACCGCCTCGACCGCCAGCGGCGCGCTGATCGCGTAGATGTCCTGCCCGTGGGCCACCACCCGCCGGCGGACGTCGCCCGAACGCACCACCACGTCGACGGTGAACGTCTGCGCGGACCGGCCACGCTCGTCCACAGCGGCCGGCGCCTCCCCGGCGGCCAGATCCCCTGCCGCGTTCGCGGTCATGTACGTGCACACCTCCGGAATGTCCAGGTGGCTCGGCACCGTCACCACGTCGGCCATGGTGAACTCGCCGAGCACCGGCCGCACACCCAGCGGCGCCGGGAACTCCCAGTCCAGCCGGGGGAGGTCGCCGTCGGCGTACACCAGGCGCCCTTCGGTGAAGCGGACCCGCCGGCCGTCGCGGCGCTCGCGCGAGACGACGCCGGAGGCGACCGTGCCGGCCGTCGGGTGCCAGCTGCTCAGCCCGTACGCGACGTGCGCCTCGTCGGCCGCCGCCCAGTCCCCCATCGCGACGGTGACCAGCAGGTCGCCGAGCCCGCCGAAGAACGCCATGGCGGGCACCACCGCGACTCCGGCGGCCTCGGCACGCTCGGCGTAGTGCGCGAACGTGTCCCGGTTCGCCTCGATCTCGGCCGCCACGTCGACGTAGGGGATCCCGGCCCGCAACGCGGCCTCGATCAGCGGGCCGGCGGTCGAGGCGAACGGCCCGGCGCAGTTGACCACCGCCGCCGCCCCGGCCAGCGCCCGGTCCAGCGAGGCCGGGTCGTCGACCGACGCCACCCGCTGCTCCACCCCCGGGAACGCGGCCGACAGCCTCCCGGCGTCGCGTCCCACCGGCAGCGGCTCGTATCCCCGCTCCCGCAGCTCCGCCACCACGAACCGTCCGGTGTGCCCGTACGCCCCGAACACCGCCACCTGCATGACATTCCCCCTCGAAGATCGACTGGAATGATCCTCGCCGGAATTCGAGAGCCGGGACAGTGGCGCAAACGCCAATGCCCGTACAGTTTCGGACATGACCCTGATCGCGCTCGCCGCCACCGACGGGATGCTGCACTTCGAGCTGGCGGCGGCCTGCGAGATCTTCGTGCGCGACCCGACCGGCCTGGCCGACCCCTGGTACGACCTGGTGGTCTGCGGTCCCGGCCCGGTCGGCGTCGGCCGGTTCGCGGTCACGCCCGACCACGGGCTGGACCACCTCGCCCGCGCCCACACGGTGATCGTCCCGGCGATCGAGGACACCGACGCCGAGCCGCCGTCCGACCTGGTCGACGCGGTCCGCGCCGCGCACGAGGCGGGCGCCCGGATGGTCTCGTTCTGCACCGGCGCGTTCGTCCTCGCCGCCGCCGGCATCCTCGACGGGCTGCGCGCCACCACCCACTGGGCGCACACCGACGCGCTCGCCGCCCGCTACCCACGCGTCCAGGTCGACCCGGACGTGCTCTACGTGGACAACGGTGACGTGCTCGCCTCCGCCGGCAAGGCCGCCGCGATCGACCTGTGCCTGCACCTGATCCGCCGCGACCACGGCTCCACAGTCGCCAACGCCGTCGCCCGCCGCCTGGTGGTGCCGCCGCACCGCGCGGGCGGCCAGGCCCAGTACGTCACCACACCGGTCCCGGCCCGCGAGGACCACCCGCTCGCCGCGCTACTCCCCTGGGCGATGGCGCGGCTGGACCGCCCGCTGACGGTCGCCGACCTCGCCCGCCAGGCCACCATGAGCACCCGCAACCTGGTCCGGCACTTCACCGCCGCGACCGGCGTCACGCCGTCGCAGTGGCTGGCCACGCAGCGCATCCGGCGGGCGCAGGAGCTGCTGGAGAACACCGACGACGGCATCGACGCCGTCGCCGAGGCATCAGGCATGGGTACGGCGACGACGCTGCGCCGCCACTTCCAGCGCACCGTCGGCGTACCCCCGGACACCTACCGCCGGACGTTCCGCCGCGGCTGACCCGATTGCCCGGCGGTAGTAGCGTCGGCCACCCGATCACCGGAGCAGACCATGACGGACCAGGCACGGGTGCCCGACGACGGCGCCGGCAGCAGCGAGTTCGAGGCCCGCGCGTTCCGGCACGGAGGATATGGTCGATTCGACCAGCGGCCGATCGTCGCCGCGCTCGTGTCACGCATCCGCTCCCTGTCCGGTGGTGTCGTGCCGCTCGGGGGGACGGTCGCCTGACACCCGACACGGGGGAAGATGTGTTCGACGTGATCGTGGTCGGCGGTGGACCGACCGGAATGATGCTGGCCGCCGAGCTGCGCCTTCAGGGCGTCGGCGTGCTCGTCCTGGAACGCGACGCCGAGCCGCCGCCGTACGTGCGCTCGCTCGGCCTGCACGTCCGCAGCATCGAGGTGATGGACCAGCGCGGGCTGCTGGACCGGTTCCTCGAACACGGCGGCACGCATCCGATCCGGGGGTTCTTCGCCGGCATCGACAAACCCGCGCCCGCCGACCTGGACACCGCACACCCGTACGTCCTCGGCATCCCGCAGACGCTCACCGACCGGCTGCTCGCCGACCACGCCGCCGAGGTCGGCGCCGAGATCCGGCGCGGCAGTGCGGTGACCGGGCTGGAGCAGGACGACGACGGCGTGACAGTCCACCTCGACGACGAGAGCGCGTCACCGCTGCGGGCGCGGTTCGCCGTCGGCTGCGACGGCGGGCGCAGCACCGTCCGCAAGCTGCTCGGCGTCGGCTTTCCCGGCGAGCCGTCGACGATCGACACGCTGCTCGGCGAGATGCAGTTGACCGCGCCCGCGGACGAGATCACCGCGATCATGACCGAGGTACGCCGCACCGAGAAGCGGTTCGGACTCGGGCCGTCCGGCAGGCCCGGCGTGTTCCGGGTGGTCGTACCGGCGGCCGACGTGGCCTCGGCGCCGCCGACGCTCGACGACGTCAAGCGGCAACTTCACGCGTACGCGGGCACCGACTTCGGCGTGCACTCCCCCCGCTGGCTGTCGAGGTTCGGCGACGCGACCCGCCTGGCCGAGCACTACCGGGCCGGGAGGGTGTTCCTGGCCGGCGACGCCGCGCACATCCATCCGCCGCTGGGCGGGCAGGGGCTCAACCTGGGCATCCAGGACGCGTTCAACCTGGGCTGGAAGCTGGCGGCGACGGTGAACGGCTGGGCGCCGGACGACCTGCTGGACACCTACGAGACCGAGCGGCGCCCGGTCGCCGCCGACGTGCTGACGAACACCCGCGCGCAGATGCTGCTGACCACGAACGAGCCCGGACCGCAGGCCGTGCGTCAGATGCTGGCGCAGCTCATGGACTTCGACGAGGTCAACCGCTTCCTGATCGAGAAGGTCACAGCGATCAGCGTCCGGTACGACGTCGGCGAGGGGCATGCGCTGCTCGGGCGGCGGCTGCGCGACGTACCGCTGCGGGAGGGACGCCTGTACGAGCTGATGCGTACCGGCGGCGGGTTGTTGCTGGACGGGACCGGGAAGCTGTCGGTGGACGGCTGGGCCGACCGGGTCGGGCACGTCGCCGGCACCGGCGACGGGCTGGACGTGCCGGCGGTGTTGCTGCGGCCGGACGGGCACGTGGCCTGGGTGGGTGACGATCAGCAGACGCTGGACGACGCTCTCGCCAAGTGGTTCGGTGGCGCGACGAGGTGAGCTGCCGCCGACCGCCCGAGGGCGTTCAGGATCCGGTCGTCTGGTAGCTGCGGAGCGCGGCTTCGGCGAGTCGGGGGAGGTGATCGTCGCCGCCGGGCTCGTTGCCCTGCTCATGAACGACCACCAGGGTGGTGCCGATCCGGACGAGGATGCTGTCCCATGCCAGGGTGATCGATCCGGAAGTCGTGCTGGAGTCGACGCGCATGCTCTCGTCGCCCAGTCGCGGCCCCGGTACCACCGCGAAACGGTAGCTGCCTCCGTCCTGGCCCGGTGACGCGACGGCAGGGCATCGGCCGATGAACGTCCGCAGGTCCGCCATCGCCTCTCGGGCGCCGTCGTCGGCGTACGTCCTGAGCACTTCGCTCGCCACCCACGGGTAGTCGGAGCCCTCGCCAGAGCTGACGGTCGCGGCGGCCATCGCCGACGGAGCACCGGTCAGCCGGTTGGCCGACAACAGCGGAATCATGTCCGCACAGGGCACCTCGGGGCCGGGGCGCTGCCGGCCCGCATCCGGAGCCATGACCGTCGCGATGTCCACAGTGAAACCTCGTGGTAGCGCGTCCGTGGTCACCAGCCGCGCCGACAGTGCCGCGGAGTAGCCGGCGCCGCCGGTCGCCGGAAGCTTCCGGGTGGTGGGCGTACCGGTCGCCTGGGCCGTGGAGGGGACGGCTTCGCCCGCCGAACGATCCGCTGGATCCGCAGTAGAGGGTCCGCACGCAGCCACCACGCAGACCGCGCCCGCCGCGCCCAGCCTCCGCAGCACCGTCCTGAGCACCGGGCAGACTCCATCTGTCGTACGGACGCGTCAGGCTACCAACGGACGTGACTCCGATCGGCCGCCCGGCTGCGGGCCGGGTGCCGGACGGACCCGGGCACATCTGAGCGCTGCGAGAGACCGTCGACTCCCCTACGCTGCGCCGCGTGACGATTCTGATGATCTACAACGGTGACACGGCACCAGATGCGCCCGGCACGCGTACCGGCGGTGTTCCGCTCGTGCCTGCGGGCTTCGACTGGCCGGTGTGCGACGAGTGCGACGGACCGATGCAGTTCCTGGCCCAGGTCCGGCTCGACGACATCGACGCGGACGACGCCGCGCTCTTGTCGATCTTCATGTGCCAGAACGATCCGGGCCTGTGCGACGAGTGGGATGCGACAGCCGGCGGCAACCGCGCGTTCGTCTTCCCTTCCGGGGCGCTGGCTCCGTCTGCCGTGCCCCCGGGCGACACCGTCCTGGCGGCCGAGACGTCCGCCGTCACGTACGTGCCGATGCACGACTCCGACGGCTACGACGAGGCGCGCGAGCGCTGGCGCAGTGAGTCCGGCCGACCGCTGCGAGACGTCCTCGGGCAACTCGGCGGACTGCCGGCGTGGCTCCAGTTCGACCAGACGCCCACCTGTCCCGCCTGCGCCCTGCCCATGTCGTTCGTCGTCCAGCTCGAGGAAGGCCACGATCACCGCACCGGCTTCAACTTCGGTGGCGGTGGCTGCGGGTACGGATTCCGCTGCCGGCCATGCTCGACGGCGGCGTTCCTGTGGCAGCAGTGACCTGCTTTCAGGCTTGACGAACGCCAATGGTAAGTCGTAGCTTACCGTTCGTGGGAACTTACCGAACCGAGGACGGGTGGGACGCCCTGGGCGACCCGACTCGGCGGGCGATCATCGCGTGTCTCGCGGAGCAGCCGCGGGCGGTCGGCGAGCTGGCCGCGGTGCTGCCGGTCAGCCGCCCCGCGGTGTCGCAGCATCTGCGGGTGCTGAAGGACGCCGGCCTCGTGACGGACCGCACGGCGGGCACAAAGCGTGTCTACCGGCTCAATCCCGCCGGCGTGGCCGCCTTACGAGATCAGCTCGACACCTACTGGAGCCGCGCGCTGGACGGCTTCAAGGACGTCGCCGAGCGTCCTGACGAGGAGGAATCATGAGTGGAGCGGATGCGGTGGTGCGGCGGCAGATCGTGGTCGACGCGCCGGTGGAGCGGGCTTTCGCGGTATTCACGGAGCGGTTCGGCGACTTCAAGCCGAAGGAGCACAACCTGCTGTCATCGCCGATCACCGAGACGGTGTTCGAGCCGAAGGTCGGTGGGCACATCTTCGACCGCGCCGAGGACGGCAGTGAGTGCGCCTGGGCGCGAATCCTCGTCTTCGAGCCGCCGGACCGGCTCGTCTTCAGCTGGGACATCAGCCCGGCATGGCAGCTCGAACAGGATCTGGAGAACGCCAGCGAGGTCGAGGTCCGGTTCGTCGCCGAGACACCGCAGCGCACCCGGGTCGAGTTGGAGCACCGCAACCTGGACCGGCACGGTCCGGGTTGGGAGTCGGTTCGTGACGGCGTCGGCCACGACGAGGGCTGGCCGCTGTACCTGGACCGCTACGCCGGACTGTTCACCGAGGCCGGATAGCACGCGCGCTGGATTCACGAGCCTCGAAAGGCTCGGAGAGAGGCACTGGCAGACTGCCGTCATGCCGTCCGAACCGCCGTCGTGGACAATCAAGCACTTCTCGCAGGCCAACCCGGCGGGACCGGGTCAGGACAGCGTCCCGGCCCTGCTACGCCGCATCGCCGACAGCATCGAGCAACGGCCTGGTATCGAGGTCCAGGACGTCGTCATTCAAAGCGAGATCACTGCCGACGGTGACTGGTGGTCGGCCACCGTCTACTTCCACGAGCCGTCGCCGTAACGCATCCGGCCGGCCGCTCGACCGCGTCGCCGCCGACGGGCGGCAGCCTTCCCGTAGTCCGGCCACGAGTGGGCCAACCCTCGTCGGGGTGTAGGCAGGCGGGATGGCGGGTACGTCGCGCCCTACCCCTTACCCCTGCTCAGGAGGACGCTATGACCGTCGTACTCGCCGTTGTCTGCAAAGACGGGGTGGTGATCGGCGCCGACTCCCAGATCACCGAGAGCGACCGCGGTCTGAGCTTCCCCGCCCAGAAGCTGCACCCGCTGGGCGACTGCGCCGCCTGGGGCGGCAGCGGTGCGCGGGGGGTACTCAACGACCTGCGCCCCCTCCTCCAGGACTCGGCCACCGCCATCCTCGAAGCACCCGACATCGGCGACGAGTTGCAGGAGCGCGTCCTGCCCGTCTTCAAGAAGCACTACGAGAACTACATCCCGGACGTACCGGGCGAGGGCGCCGGCGGCGGGGTGTCGGCGTACCTGCTCGCGGCCGGCTTCAGCCAGGGCGGCCCGTGGATCGTGGAGATCAACCCCAACGGACTCATCGGCCGCTACGAGGACGTGGGCTTCCACGCCATCGGCTCCGGCGCGCCCATGGCCCAGCAGGCCGGCGCGCTGCTGTCCCACTTCCGGATGACCACGCGCACCGTCGAGTACGGCGTGGTGGGCGTGGTACGGGTGCTGGAGGCTCTGGAGCGGACCTCGCCGTCGGTCGGCGGGCCGTTCAGCGTCGCGTGCATCCGCGAGGAGGGCGCCCACCACCTCGACGAGAAGGAGATCACCAAGGCGCTGAAGGACGCCGAGCGCTGGCGCGATCTCGAACAGAAGGCGCTCGACGGCCTGTTCGACTGACGCCGGGGCGTGCGAGCAAACCGTCATCCGCGCGGAGGAGCCCGGACAACAGTCCGGGCTCCTCCGGTCAATGCGGTGTCGTCAGGCAGGGATCGCGGTGAGGTACCAGAGCTGCCCGGTCACGTTCTGGCACTTGTCGGTGAACGCCGCACCCTTCAGGACGGACGTCGGCGCGAATCGGTTACCTTCCAGGCATTCGCCTTCCTTCTCCCGGAACTTCGTCTGCAGCCGGAAGAGGTTGTCTCCGGCCTTGACCAGCTTCCACTGCTGTCCGGTGACCTCGCGGCACGTGTCCAGGAACGCGGCGCCGCCGAGGACCTTCCCGGCGATCTGGTTGCCTTCGAGGCACTTCTCCCCGCCGAGGAACTTCGTCCGCAGCGTGTAGTAGCCGTCGGGGCGCTTGGTGAGACTCCAGGCCTGCCCGTCAACGTCCTTGCAGGTGTTCTGGAACGCGGCGCCGGCGAGGGTTGAGTTGCCGTCGACGCGGTTGCCTTCCAGGCACTCGTTCTCACCGCGGAACACGGTCTTGAGCTTGTAGTATCCCCCCGCCGAGGCTGGGGCCTGGGCCGCCGGCTGCGCCGCGACATCCACCGTCTTCACGGCAGCGGCGTCTGAACCGTCCACCGGCTTCTCGTTGATGGACGTGTCGACCGCCACCGCGGGCGCGGACGCGGCGGCGGATGCAGAGGCGGATGCCACGCTCGTCGGCGTGGCCGACTCGGACGCAGACGGGCTTGACTCACTGTCCTGCTCGCATCCCGCCGCGGCCATGGCCAGAACCGCCAAGACCACCACAGACTTTCGCATGTTTTTCACTGTCGTTCCCATCAAAGACGATTTTCGATACAATCAGCACGCCTGCAATTGCCGCAATTCATCTGGCCAATCACACGGAACGCTGGTGCCGCAACGGTACGGGCGCTCCTGGCAGCCACAACAGGTCGAGCGGGTGGCAAAATCGCGCCTGTTCGGGGCGGCCCGACTGGTTTGTCGGCTCATTGTGGGGCGCTGGCCGACGACGCCCGGATCCCCCGGTCGGCCGGAACTCTAAACGCGATTAACAATAAGGAAGTCAGGAGTGCCGATCGAATCCCGGGGGCCATTGCCGACAAACTGGATATCCCAAGCATCGGCAACAAGTCACAACATTTTCTTGAATAGCGAAGACTTCCGGTTGTCGCCGTCTCGGACGCTAATGCTCGGCAACAAACGCCCTCATAAACACCGCAAAGGGCGAGCGGCGACGCCGCCGAGCAGGTGGCCCAACCGGCCTGGAAGACGGCTCGAGACGGCGCCAGGCACCCGACTTTCGGCGCGCTGTTCGCCTGCTGGTCGGTGGCGCGACACAGCAGATTTCGGATCCTTCACCCTCGCGGTCGCCCTTGACCCGCCCGACTACTGTCGCAGCGGCTGTTCCTGTCGTGTCGGCGTTGACCACTCGGACGTCTATCTCAACAGCTTCATGAGTGTGTCAGGGACTCGTGACGGGTCTTCTCGTAGGCGTCGGGGCTGACGTTACCCAGACGGCCGTGCCGGCGCCGTGGGCCGCAGAAGCCTTCGATGGAAGAGAAGACGACCGTTTCCAGTTCGTGCCGTCACGGCCAGGCGCGGGTGTAGACCAGTTCGGTCGTGAGGGTGGCGAAGACCGTCTCGGCCATGGCGTGTCGCACCGCCGCGGGTGAGCGCCCACCTCACGATGCGCCCAAGCCACTTGCTGCAGAAGATCAGAAAAGGCCGTCCCCCACCACGGGAGACGGCCTTTGAACTGGGTGGAGCTGAGGGGATTTGAACCCCTGACCCCCTCGATGCGAACGAGGTGCGCTACCGGTCTGCGCCACAGCCCCTCCGCCGGCGAACCAGCGTCGGTCCCACCCGGCTTTCACCGGGCGGGCCGACGACAAGGCTAACAGGTCGCGCCCCCACGACGCGAACCGCCCCGCCGCCCCGTAGATCTTGGAAGGAAAAGGCCCCCGGAGGGGCCGAAACCTTCCAAGATCGCCACCAGCAAGGCGCCGGCACGGCGGTCAGGCGCCTCGGCCGGACTGGTAGGGGCGTCCGCGCAGGCCGCCCGCCCGCCGGTAGGACACCGAGCCGCCACTCGCCGCCGGTGGCAGGTCCGCGGGACGGTCCAGCCCCATCGCCGTACGCCGGACCGCCTCGCGCTGGGCGGCCAGCCGGCGCTGCGCCTCCCGTCGGGCCGCCGCGCGCCGGGCCTGCTCGCGGCGCACCTCGGCCTGGCGGGCGGCCAGCCAGGCCGCCTCCCGGGCGTCCGCGCGCCGCCGTCGGCGTTCGGCCAGGGCACGCTGCCGCAGGTGTACGACGTACGCGACGAGCAGCGCGCCGGTGACCGAGACACTGATCCAGAACCCGGGTCCGACGAGCACCACGCCGCCCAACTCGACCAGGTTGAGCAGCAGCAGCGCGGCCAGCACCCGGCGCCGGCGGTAGATCGCCGGGGTGTGCCGTCGCCGGGGCGGGTGCCGTCGGCGGGACTGTGCCGGCACCGCGGAGACGGGCCGGAGTCGCCCGGAGCGCCGGCGCAGTGGCGGTGCGGAGACCGGACGGGCAAGACTGCCCGTGTCGGAGTCTTCACTGAGGGTCACGACGAGGGAGCGCGGCGGGTGCAGCGGTCGCCGCCCGGGCACGGTGCGCCGTCGACGCCGGCGCTGGAGCACCCGCGCCGTCGACTGCGCCCGCTCCGCCACCAGCCGCTCGGTGGCGTCGTACCGGCGGACCAGCGCCGGAGCGAGGGCGAGCAGACCGGCGGCGGCGAGGACGGCGAGGAGCACCGACGTGGGCACCCTCACCCCTCCCGTCACCAAAGTTCTCCGGCGAGCACCGCCGCCGCAACTTCTTCCGTCTACCGTCGTTTACGGCGCACTTCGTGCGGGCGGGCAGCGCTTGCCACAGCTTGCAGTTACTTGAGGTTACGGGCCGCCGACCCGGTTCACAGTGCGCCGCGCCGGGCGTTCGCCTCAGCGGCGGTTGTCACGTACGCGGTGCCACCGCGCCAGCAAGCCGCCCTCGGCTACTACTTCCTCGCCCGTCATCGCGTATCCGATGTGGTCCCGCCACGCGCCGTCGATGTGCATGTAGCGCACGTGATAGGCCTCCTCGCGGAAGCCGAGTTTCTCCACCACCCGCCGGGAGGGCATGTTCTCCGGCCGGATGTTCACCTCGATCCGGTGCAGACCGCCCGGTCCGAACGCGTGGTCCACGGCGAGCGCCACAGCGGTCGGGATCACGCCGCGACCGGCCACCCTGGAGTCCACCCAGTAGCCCACGTACCCGGAGCAGAACGCCCGCCGCACGATGCTGCCCACGTTCACGTGGCCGACCAGCCGCTCCTGCCCGTTCTCGCGGAGGCAGACGGCGAACGGCATGCCCTCACCGGTACGCGCGGACTTGCGCTGGTCGGCGTGCACCAGGCGGAACGCGGCGGGCGAGTTCGTCTCGTACCAGCCGCCGGGCACATGGGACTCCCACGGCGCCAGCCACTCGCGGTTCGCGCGCCGGATCTCCGACCAGGCGGCGGCGTCCGAACGCCGGTACGGCCGCAGCACCACCGGACCGTCCACCAGCACCGCCGGCCACCCCGGCGCCTGCCGGAACCTCACCGAGCTTGCCTTTCGCTCGCGACTGCGGGGCTCGCAAGCTCACTCCTCGCGCTCACCGGCGCCGGTCCAGCAGGAGCACGTCCACCGTAGACCCGGCAGCCGCAGTGGTGACCCGCTCGCCGAGCACCAGCAGGCCGTTGGCCTCGGCCAGGCCGGAGAGCGTGTACGGGCCACCGGCGAGCGGCTGCACGGTGTACCCGCCGCCGCGCCGCTCGGCCACGTGCGCGGGCCGGAACTCGCGCAGCCCCACCGGGGACGAGACCGTCTCCAGCAGGTGCGCGCGGACGCTCGGCCGGAACACCGGCTCGGCCCCGGCCAGCAGCTGGATGGCCGGGCGGGCCAGCACCTCGAAGCCGATCAGCGCCGCGCCGGGCTCACCGGGAAGACACACCACCGGCACCTCCTCGGCGCCGACCGTACCGAACCCGAGAGCCGTTCCGGGATAGAGGGCCACCTCTGTGAAGGCGACCGGCCCGGCGCGCCCGCCGTCGCGGCGGGACAGGATGCGGCGGACCATGTCGCCGGGACCGGTGCCGGTGCCGCCGGTGGTGATGATCAGGTCGGCGCGCAGCGTCTGGTCCTCCAGCAGGCCGCGCAGCGCCTCCGGGTCGTCGTCGCAGATCCCCACCCGGTACGCGAGCGCGCCCGCCTCCGCCGCCGCCGCGGTCAGCGCGTGCGAGTTGGTGTCCACCACCTGGCCGGGCTGGCTGCCCCGGCCCACGTCCACCAGCTCGTCGCCGGTGGCCACGATGACCACGCGCGGGCTGGGCCGCACCACCACGTGCCCGATGCCGGTGGCGGCGAACACCGCGACCAGGGCCGGTGAGACGTACGCCCCGGCGCGGGCGAGCAGCGTGCCGGCGACGAGTTCATCCCCGGCGCGGCGCAGGCCGTACCCCCGTTTGGGGGCGCGGAAGATCTCGACGGCGGCCATGCCCTGGTCGGTCCACTCCACCGGGACGACCACGTCCGCGCCGATCGGCAGCGGCGCGCCCGCCGCGACCGAGAAGCAGGCGCCGGGGGTGAGCCGCACCGGTCGCCAGCTCGCCGCGCCCAGGTCACCCACCACGTTGAGGCGGATGCTGCGGCCGCCGGGCATACCGGAGGGGGCCGGGACGTAGCCCGGCCCCCGACTCCCACCGGAGATGTCCTCCCAGCGCGCGGCGTACCCGTCCACCGCCGCCTGGTCGAAGGCGGGGTACGAGTGCGGGGCGACCACGTCCTCGGCGAGCACGTTGCCGTACGCCTGGGTCAGGTCGAGGTCGAGTGGAGGCAGCGCGCGTAACCTGCGCAGCACACTGCCCAGGTAGTCGGCGAGCGGCGTCAACTCGTTCGCGGCCGCCTCGGCGTCGGCCGTCGCTGTCATGTATCGGCACCGCCGGACGCGTCGCGGATGCCGTTGAGGACCGCGGCGGTGACCGTCTCGTCGCCGTTGTTGACGAACTCCGTCAGCCACTTGCGGAACTCGGCGCCCAGGTCCTCCCGCTCGGCGGCGATCTGCACCACGGTCTGGAGGTAGCCGAGCGGCATGCCGGTGTCGTAGCGGGTGCCCCGGTAGACGATGGCGTGCACCGGCACCCCCTCGGTACGCAGCAGCTCCATCGCGTCGGTCAGCTGGATCTCGCCGCCGCTGCCCGGTCGGGTACGCCGGATCGCGTCGAAGATCTTCCCGGGGAGCACGTACCGGCCGAGGACGGCGAGGTTGCTGGGCGCGTCCTCCGGGCTGGGCTTCTCCACCATGCCGGTGACCTTGACGACCTCGGCGATGTCGGAGTATTCCGACTCGGTCGGCTCGACCGACGCGATGCCGTAGCGGCTGGTCTCGGCCGGGTCGACCTCGAAGAACGCGAGCACCACGCCGCCGGTGCGGGCCTGGAGTTCCAGCATGGCCGGCAGCAGCGGCTCGGAGGGCTTGACGAACTCGTCGCCGAGCAGCACCGCGAAGGGCGCGTCGCCGACGTGCGACTCGGCGTATCCGACGGCGTGGCCGAGGCCGAGCTGTTCCGGCTGGCGGACCGTGTAGATCGCTGCGAGTTCCTCGGTGCGCTTGACCTCGGCCAGCAGCTCGGGCTTCTTGGCGAGCCGTTCCTCCAGGTCCGGCCGGCGGTCGAAGTGGTCCACCATCGAGGTCTTGCCGCGACCGGTGATCAGCAGGATGTCGTCGATGCCGGCCTGGGCGGCCTCCTCGACGATGTACTGCAGCACCGGCCGGTCGACGACCGGCAGCAGTTCCTTGGGAACCGCCTTGGTGGCCGGCAGGAACCGGGTGGCCAGGCCGGCGGCCGGGATCACGGCCTTGACCGCGCGGGAGCGACCGGGGGCCGCTGAGGGGTTCGCTGAGTGCTCCGACATGTCGCGAGACTATCGGCCACGGCTCTGCCGCGGCGGGTGAGGACCGGAAGACGCGCCGCCCTGGACGGTGCCCGCCGGGTCCGCCGCGCCGGCCCGGGGCAGCCCGTCCGGCGGGCTGACGCCGGCGGCCACCACCGGGATCTCCTGGGTGGGGACCGGATCGGGCGCCGGGGCGAGCCGGTAGCCGTCGCGTCCGGCGGCCTTCGCCGCGTACAACGCGTCGTCGGCGGCGTCGAGCACCTGCTGGCCGCCGGCCGCGTGGTCCGGGTAGACGGCGATGCCGATGGAGACGGTCACCGGCACCCGCACCGGCTCGTCGCCGCTCCCCTCGACCGCCACCGGCTGGTCGCGTACCACCGCGCCGAGCCGCTCGGCGACGATCGTGGCGCCCCGGGCGTCGGTCTCCGGCAGCAGCACCACGAACTCCTCGCCACCCTGCCGGAACGCCAGGTCCACCTCGCGGATCACGCCGCGTACCCGGCGGGCGAACTCGACCAGCACGGCGTCCCCGGCGGCGTGCCCCCAGGTGTCGTTGACGTTCTTGAAGCGGTCCAGGTCGAGCGCGAGGACGCTGAGCATCCGGCCGAACCGGTTCGCCCGCTCCACCTCGCGGCGGATCGACTCGCGCAGGTAGCGGTAGTTCCACAGCCCGGTCAGCGGGTCGGTGAGGGAGAGCCGTTGCGCCTCCTCGTGCACCCGGACGTTCTCCACGGCGACCGCGGCGTGCCCGGCGAACGTCCGCAGCGTCACCACGTCGTCGTCGTGGAACTCGTGCCCGCCGAGCCGGTCGTAGAGCACGAGCACGCCGAGCGCCGCGCAGGCCGAGCCGGGCGGGTCGCCGTCGGCGGGCGGATGGCCGGGCCGGTCCGGGCCGCGCGGTTCGGCGCCGCCGGGGGTGGCGAACGGCACCGCCACGTACGTCTCGCAGGACGGCTCCCCGGTCGGCGTGTCCGGCGGCGCCCACCGTCCGCGCAGCGGTTCGCCGGTGGCGGCCACCGCGCCGAGCACCCCGGCGCCGACCGGCACCCGCAGCGTCGCCGGGTCGGCCGGGTCGCCCGTCGGCCGGCGTCCGGTCAGACCTTCCACGCACCGGCCGACGAGTACGCCGTCGCCGTCGACCAGCAGCACCGCGCCGGCCCGGGCGCCGGTGGCGGCGATCGCGCTGTCCAGGATCACCCGCAGGATGCGTTGCAGGTCGTGCGTGCTGGCGAGCGTGTCGCCGAGCACTGCGAGGTGGTTGCGGAGCTGGTCGCGGCTGCTGGTCAGCGCCGTCACGTAGGTGCCGGTCTCCCGGGTCATCCGGTTGAACGCGCTGGCCAGCCGTCCGATCTCGTCGCGGCTGCGCACCGGCACCCGGGCGCTCAGGTCGCCGCGCGCCACCCGGTCCACCGCGCCGGCCAGCTCACCGAGCGGCCGGGTGGTCACCCGGGCCAGTCGCCAGGCCGCGAGCACTGCGAGCAGGGCGGCGAGCGCGACCGCGGCGATCAGCGCCCCGTACAGGCCGGGCGCACGTTCCCCCGGCACCGACAGCACCAGCGGCAGCGGCTGACCGGGAGACGGGCCGACCCGGCGCACGTACCGGCCGTCGCCGGTCCCGGTCACCCGGTTCCCGTCCGCCTTGCCGGCGGCGGCCAGCACCGCTGCGCGTACCCCCTGGTCCTCGGTCGTGTGGGTGATGCCGCCGGGGTCGTCGAGGAGAGTGATCCCGACGCCGGTCACGGCGGCGAGCCGCGCCACGAAGGCCCGGTCGACGGGCTGGGCGGCGGCGACCGCGCCCAGGTCGGTGCCGGCCGGGTCGCGGAGCCGGACCTGGGCGGCCAGTGCGGCGACACCGGTGGCGGGCGCGCCGGCGCAGTCCTGCCAGCGCCCGGCCGGCCCGCCGGGCGTGGTGTAGGTGGTGCGGCCGGCGGCGTCGGCGATCAGCACGGCGGCGGCCAGCCCCCGGGCGACCACCTGGTCGGCCGCGCGCGACCGGACGACCGGGTCGCCGACCAGCGCGACCGCGTCGGCCGCCGCGCGGAGTTGCTGGCAGAGCGCGTCGATCGAGGTACGGACACCGGCCGCGGCCAGGCCCAGCCGCTCGGTGGCGCGGCTGTGGTCGACCGCGCTGAGCGTGGCCCCGACGAAGAACGCGCCGAGCAGGACGGGGCCGAGGACCACCGCGAGGAAAGCCGCCGTCAACCGCCCGCGTAGCGTCAATCTTCCCCCCGGAAGTTCCGCTCCCTTGGTGCGATGCTGACACAGAGCGACCATTAGGCAAGCGTTGCGTCAGGAGTGTTGCGTGCCGGAATTTTCGGATGAAGCGCACGATGCGAAGCGGGAGATGCGCATCGCGCTACTCGCCGCGCGCCGGTCGCTGTCCGCGGCCGACCGCACGGTGGCGGCGGCCGCCGTCCAGGCCGAGCTGGTGACGTTGGTACGACGGCTGCGGCCGGCCAGGATGAGCGCGTACGTGCCGGTCGCCTCGGAGCCCGGCGGGGACGACCTGCCGGACGTGCTGCGGACCGCGCTGCCGCCCGACGCCGAGTTGCTGCTGCCGGTGCTGCGCGAGGACCTGGACCTGGACTGGGCCCCGTACACCGGCCCGGACTCGTTGCGCGCCGCCGGCCGGGGCCTGCGCGAGCCGACCGCACCGCCCCGGGGGCGTGCCGCGGTGGCCGGAGCCGCCCTGGTCGTGGTGCCGGCGGTCGCGGTGGACCGCCGCGGCATCCGGCTGGGCCGGGGCGGCGGCTCGTACGACCGCGCACTGGCCCGGGTGCCCGCCACAGTGCCGACAGTGGCGCTGCTGCACGACGGCGAGCTGATCGCGGCGGTGCCCGCCCTGCCGCACGACCGCCCGGTGCACTGTGTGATCACTCCGGCGGACGGGCTGGTGGCGGTCCCGGGTGTGGGCCCGGGCGCTTCCGCTGGACGAACCCGGGGGTCATGACGCACCATTGGCACTCGAAGTCCACGAGTGCCAGAAGGCCGTGCCGAAGATCCGGAGGAGAACGTGCCCACGTACCAGTACGCCTGCACCGCGTGCGGCCACCAGCTCGAGGCGGTGCAGTCCTTCTCGGACGAGCCGCTGACCGAGTGCCCGGCGTGTGAGGGGCGGCTGCGAAAGCTCTTCAACTCGGTAGGCATCGTGTTCAAGGGCTCCGGCTTCTACCGTACGGACTCCCGTCCGTCCAGCTCCGACAACGGCGCCTCGACGACGAGCAAGCCGGCCAAGTCCGAGTCGTCCTCGTCGTCGGACTCCTCGTCCTCCTCGTCCTCCTCGTCCGGGTCGTCTTCCTCATCCGGTTCGTCTTCTTCGTCCGGATCCGGGTCGACGGCGAGCAAGGCACCGGCGGCGTCCAGCTCGTCCTGACCCGCTGCTCGCACGCGACACGTGGCCGTTCCCGCTCGGGGGCGGCCACGTTCCGTTCGCGGCGGATGCTCGCCGGCTCGGCGAGGCTGCTGCTCGGCCGGTGGCGGATGCTCGCCACCTCGGCGAGGCTGCTGCTCGGCCGGTGGCGGATGCTCGCCAGCTCGGCGAGGTTGCTGCATCCGCCGGTCCGGAAGCAGCAACCTCCCCGAGCTGGCGGTCCCAGCCGTACCGGACGTCCGCTGGTGACGGCGGGCCTCCCCGGGGGAACGGTTTTCCACAGGGCGGCGGGTTATCCACAGGGGCGGGCGGTGGGGCGGCGGGAGCCGGGAGGCCGGGCCTAGCCTGCGGGTCGGACGGTTGACCGGCGGCGGGAGGCAGCGGTGACGGATGGCGAGGCGACGTTGCGTCCGGTCCGCTGGCGCGGGCTGCCCCGGCGCCGGACGCTGCTGCGGGTGACGCTCGTCGCGGTGCTGCTCGGCCTGGCCGCTGCGGTGCTCCGGACGCCGCCGTCCTGCCCACCACCCCGCGTCCTGCCGGCCGCCTCGGCGACGGCGTCGCCGTCCGGCGGCACCCCCGCCCTGCCGGCCGGTGCGGTCGGCGTGCCGATCCGGCTGGCCGAGCCGGCCGCGCTCGCGGTGCTGCGCCCGGGTGCCCGCGTCGACCTGCTCGTCGTGCCGGCCGGCGGTTCGCCCGACCCGACGCTGCTAGCTCCGCGCGCGCTGGTGCTCGACGTGGTCGGCGCCACCGGCGCGGTCGACGGCTCCTCTGCGCTCTACCTGGCGCTGCCGCCGGAGCAGGCCAGGCGGGCGGTCGGGTTGCCGGAGGGCAGTCGATTCGCCGTGGTGGTACGCGGCTGACGCGATCAGCCCCAGTGCGGGGGGCGTTCGGCGAGCAGCCAGTCGTCGTTGCCGCCGGGGCGCTCGCCCCAGCCGCGGTCGGTGTCGTCGCTGGTCTGCTCGGGCAGCACCACGAAGTCGTCGCTGAGGTCGACCACGCGGTCGTCGTCGTCGCGCGGTGTCCGGATGGCGGGGTCGGTCACGAGCAGCAACGATACCGCCGAACAGGGCGCCGGCTCGATCCCCGGGACCGGCCGGATCGTCCCGAGCCCGGCCGTACCGGGCCGGGAGCCGTCGGAACGCCACACACAGGGCGCGACGGGCCGGGGTGGCGGTGATCGACGCGTCGGGCGGCCGACCGGCCCGGGGCGTTGGTAGCGTCGGACGGCGTGACGACGCCGAGCGGTGGCAGCCCCGACGACGAGACCTGGCGACGCCCGGACCAACCGGCACCCGCCGCGGAGAACGCCCCCGGGGCGGTCCCCCGGGACGGCGCGGACAGCGCGGACGCCCACCCGGCCGGTCCCGGAGCCCGGCCCGGTGACGCCGGCGGAGACTGTGAATCGGACCGCACCGCCGAACCGGCCGGGACCGCCAGCCCGTGGTCACGCGAGGCGGCCACCGACAGCCCGTGGGCCCGGCCGGAGGCGGCGGGCGGCTGGACGGTGGCCGGCGGCGCGTGGCCGGGGTCGCCCGCTGGTGGCCCACCGCCCTCGGGGTACGCGGGACCGCCGCCGAGCACGCCTCCGCCGCCCGGCTGGCGGCCACCGGTACACGTGCAGCCGTCACCGCCCCGACGGCTCCCGCCGCAGGACATGGCCGCGATGGACCAGGCGGAGCAGCGCGCGCAGCGGCTCACCTACGGCATCGGGGCAGCCGTCGCAGTGGTGCTGGTGCTGCTCACCTGCCTGCTCTGCTCGCGGGTGCTGTTCTGAGCCGTACCGGTCAGACGACGCCGTCCCAGACCATCTTGGCGCCGCTGTCCCCGGTCAGGTAGACGTACACGATCGCGAAGACCGCGAGCACCGCCACCACGACGGTGAGCACGATCGGGAGCCAGCGGGGCAGGTTCCGGCCCGCGACGAGGCGGCTCGTCGACAGCACGAGCAGCAGCGCCACGACGCCGAGCCCGAGCGCGAACCAGAACAGCGTGTCGCCGTACTCGGCGTGCTCGTGGATCTGCTGGAGCCGGTCCGGCGGATAGCCCTTCGCGCGCAGGGCCTCCTCCAGCTCCTCGCCGGACTCGGTCGCCACCCAGGCGACGATCGGGGTGGCCACGGCGAGCGCCGCGACCGCCCAGCCGAGGCGGGGCCGCCAGCGGGGCAGCACCCCGTACGCGACGGCGAGCAGTGCCAGCAGCGGCACCAGCACCACCGCCGCGTGGATGACGAGCACGTGGACGGGCAGACCGTTGATTTCCCTGAACACCGACACCTCCGGCGAGTGGGTGGTTTGGCGCGCTCAGCGTACGGCGTGACGCCGTCTTCTTCGATACACGCGGGCGCGGCGGTGCCGGTTCACCTGTGGCCCCGGCCACGGGTGAACAACGCTCGCTTGTCGGCCCGCCTGAGCCGTGCTGTCATGGATCCATGTCCACAGGTGAGGAGCTGCTCCGGTCGAGGGGCCTACGGGTCACCCGGCCGCGTCTCGCCGTGCTGGACGTGCTCTCCGCCGGCGGTCACCTGGAGGTCGACGAGATCACCCGGCGGGTCCGCCGGCGGATCGACTCGGTCTCCACCCAGGCCGTCTACGACGTCCTCGGCGCCCTGTCCCGGGCCGGGCTTTCCCGCCGGATCGAGCCGGCCGGCAGTCCCGCACGGTACGAGGCCCGGGTCGGCGACAACCACCACCACGTGGTGTGCCGGGGCTGCGGGGAGATCGCCGACGTGGACTGCGCGGTCGGCAGCGCCCCCTGTCTGGACCCGAACGTGGCGCACGGCTTCGAGCTGGACGAGGCGGAAGTGACCTTCTGGGGCCTCTGCCCTACCTGCCAGTCCCGCCGCTCCGCCGACGACTGACCGCCGCACCGACGACCGCCGCACGTCGACTGGCCGCCGCACCGAGGACGGCCGACGACGGCGCGTGGCACTCTTGATCGGTGGACACCGAAGACCTCGGCCTCTTCGGTCCGGGATCGGTCACGTGGAAGGTGCACGAGGAACCGATCCTGATCGTCGCCGGCCTGCGCTCGCTCTACCTCCAGGCGCTGCACCCTCGCGCGATGGCCGGCGTCGCCCAGAACAGCAACTACCGCACCGACGCCTGGGGGCGGCTCGTCCGCACGGCGACGTACGTGGGAACGACGATCTACGGCACCACGACCGAGGCGGAGGCGGCCGGGCGACGGCTGCGTACGCGGCACGCCCGGATGCGCGCCACCGACCCGTTCACCGGTGAGGAGTTCCGCGTCGACGATCCGGAGCTGCTGCGCTGGGTGCACGTCACCGAGGTCGAGTCGTTCGTGAGCACCGCCCGGCGGTCCGGGCTGGCGCTCACCGACGACGAGGTGGACGGCTACTACACCGAGCAGCGCCGGTCGGCGGCCCTGGTCGGGCTGGACCCGGACGACGTGCCGGGTACCGCCGCCGAGGTGGCCGACTACTACCGGGACGTACGCCCGCAGTTGCGGATGACCCGGGAGGCGGCCGAGACCGCGGTGTTCCTGACCGCGCCGCCGATCCCGTGGAAGCTCAGCCTGCCGGCGCGGGTCGGCCTGAACCTGGGTCCGCCGCGCTGGGCGTACTTCGGGATCGCCGCCACCGCGCTGGGGATGCTGCCGCCGTGGGCGTTGCGGCTCTACGGCGGGCTGGGCCTGCCCACCACCGCTCTGTCGGCGGACCTGAGCGCGCGGGCGCTGCGGCTGGCGCTGGCCGCGGTGCCCCGGCGCTACCGGGAGGGCCCGTTGCAGCAGGCCGCCAAGGAACGCGCCGCCCGCCTGACCGCGGCCTGACGGCGTCGCGCACTCACTCCGGGTCGGCGAAACGCTCGACTGCGGACCAGGGCTCCTTGCCCGGGGTCTGCGCGCCGGTCGGGCACGTACGCCGGTAGTCGCACCAGCCGCACCGCGGGCCCGGCTCAGTGGGGAACGCCGCGTCGGGGTCGGCGCCGTCGGCCACCGCGCGCTCGGCGGCCATGATGTCGCGGGCGGTGTCCTCGGCGCGGGTGAGCTGCCGGTTCAGGGACTCCGGCGTGTGCTCGTGCGCGGCGACGGTGCCGGTCGGCAGGTGGTGCAGCTCGACCCGGCGGCACGGCTTGCGGAACACCCGCTCGGCCGCGTACGCGTAGAGCGCGAGCGCCTGCGAGCCGCGCGCGTCGTCGGCGTCGAGCCCGGTGCGGCCGGTCTTGTAGTCGACGATGACCAGCTCGGGCCGCCCGTCCGGGCCGGGACGCGAGTCGATCCGGTCGGTGCGGCCATTGAACGCGAGCACCGCGGTCTTGACCGCGACCACCCGTTCCACGCCGAGCGGCTCGTCGGCCGGGTCGAGGCCCGCCACGTAGCTCTCCAGCCAGGTCAGCGCCCGCCGGAAGGCGTCGCGCTCCTGCTCGTCGTCGCGGTAGCCCTCGCGGACCCAGGTGCCCTTGAGCAGCGTGCCGAGCACCTCGGGGCGGCGGCGGTCGGGGGCCAGCGCGTACCAGTTCTTCAGCGCGGTGTGGACGCTCGCGCCGAGCGAGTTGTGCGCCCACGGCGGGCCCTTGGGCGGCGCGGGCCGGTCCACGTAGGCGTAGCGGTAGCGGCGGGGACAGTCCGCGTACGCGCCGAGCTTGCTCGGTGTGCAGACGAACAGGCGTTCCGGCATGCCCTCGAAGCCGAGCTGCTCGGACTGCTCGGCGCGGGGTCGGGGAGCCTTGGAGCCGCTGGCTGCTGACTGTCGTCGCACGCGGAGAATCCTGCCATCCGCATACGACAGCGGACGGACCCGCTCAGGCGTTGTTGAGGTACTGGGTCACGAACGCGGCGATCGCGTCGGCGATGAGCTGCACCGCGATGGCGGCCAGCAGCAGACCGGCGATCCGGGTCAGCACCTCGATTCCGCCGGGGCGCAGCACCTTGACGATCCCGCCGGAGAAGCGCAGCACCACCCAGACGGTGACCATCACCGCGACGATGGCGAGCCCGATGGCGAGGTAGTCGACGGCGCCGCCGGCCTGCTGCACGAACAGCATGGTCGCCACGATGGCGCCCGGCCCGGCCAGCAGCGGGGTGCCGAGCGGCACCAGCGCGATGTTGGAGGTGACCTGGTTGCTCGGGTCGTCCGCCTTGCCGGTCAGCAACTCCAGCGCGACCAGGATCAGCAGCAGGCCGCCCGCCGCCTGGAGGGCGGGCAGGTCGACGTGCAGGTACGCCAGGATCGTCTGCCCCGCCACCGCGAAGATCACGATGACCCCGAGCGCCAGCGCCACGGCCTGCCAGGCGGCCCGGTTCCGGTCGCGCGCGGGCAGCGGCCCGGTCAGCGCGAGGAAGATGGGCATCATTCCGGGCGGGTCGACGATCACCAGCAGGGTCACGAAGACCTCGCCGAAGAGCTTGAGATCCACGCGGACACGGTAGCCGTGCCGTCGGATCGCTTCAGCTCGAAGCGACAGGGGTCACCCCGCGGGCCTGCGCGACGATCCGCTCGTACGCCTCGGGGTCGGTGGTGTGCGCGCCGAGCCGGACCGTCTTGTGCGTGCCGTGGAAGTCGGACGAGCCGGTGACCAGCAGTCCCAGGTCGGCGGCGAGCCCGCGGACGTGCGCGCGCTCGGCCGGGTCGTGGTCCTCGTGGTCGGCCTCCAGCCCGGCCAGGCCGGCCGCCGCCAGGTTCGCGATCAGCTCGTCCGGCACGATCCGGCCGCGCCTGCTGGCCCTCGGGTGGGCGAAGACGGGCACGCCACCGGCCGCCCGCACCAGCGCCACCGCCTGGAACACCTCGATGTCGTCCTTCGGCAGCCGGTATCGCTCGCCGAGCCAGTCCGGCCCGAACGCCTCGGTGGTGGTGGTGACCAGACCGGCCCGGATCAGCGCCTGCGCGATGTGCGGGCGGCCTACGGTGCCGCCGCCCGCGCCGACCAGGATCTCCGTCCAGCTCACCGGGATGCCGTCGGCCTGGAGCAGCCGGACGATGCGCTCGCCGCGTTCCTCGCGGGCCCGGCGGACCCGGGCCAGTTCCGCGGCCAGGTGCGGCTCGGCCGGGTCGAACAGGTACGCGAGGAGGTGCAGCGGGATCGCCGGTTCGGCGCCGAACCACCGGCAGGAGATCTCCGCGCCGCGGATCAGGGTGAGGCCGGGCGGCAGGGCGGCGACGGCGGGCGCCCAGCCCGCGGTGGTGTCGTGGTCGGTGAGTGCCACCACGTCGAGCCCGGCCTCGGCGGCGGCCCGGACCAGTTCGGCGGGCGTCAGGGTGCCGTCGCTGGCGGTGGAGTGGGTGTGCAGGTCGATGCGGGCGGGGACGCTCACCCGCCCGACGCTACGCCCCGTCCGGCACCGTGGGGACGTCGGCCACCACCACCGGGCGGTCCTCCGGCGCCAGCCCTTCGACCTTCGCGGCCGTGGGCCGGTCACCGGCCAGCACCCGCTCGGGCTTGACCCGGACCAGCCCGCCGCTCGCGTCCACGTGCAGCGCCACGCCGCCCCGGGTCCAGGCCACGCCGCCGGCCAGCACCGGGCCGGCCGGGTGGGTGACCGGGCTGGCCGGGTCGGCCAGGTCGACCAGGAGGGCGGTGCGCGACGTGCCGTTCGCGAGCAGCCACCGGCCGTCGAAGGAGACGGCGCCGAGTCCGTCGGTGGCCAGCTTCGGGCCGCATCCGGTACGCACCGGGGCGAGGTCCCGGGCCGGGTCGAGCAGGGCCAGGCAGAGCTGCTGGTCCCGGCCGGCGGCGACCAGGCCGACCACCCGGCCGTCGGGCCGGGTGCCGTAGACGGTGCGGACGGCCGGGTTCACCGGGCCCGGCTGTCCGCCCAGCGCGCGGTCCCAGACGCTCATCCCGCCGTCGCCGGGCTGCCGGATCAGCACGGTGTCGCCGGCGAAGCCGACCGGCACGGCGCCCTCCGGCGCGGCGATCCGGACCGGCGCGATGAGCTGGCCGGCGACCACACCGGCGGCGATCACGTCCGTGCCGTCCCGCCAGGCGACCTGGCGGCCGTCCGGGGAGATCGCCACCGCGTCCGCGGCGGCGAGCATGACCTGCGGCGCGGTGCCACCGACCGGCACCCACCAGAGGGTACGGCCGGCGACGGTGGCCGCCGAGGTGAGCAGCCAGCCCTCCTGCTCGTGGATCCGCTGCGCCCGTTCGACGCCGCTCACACCGGTCAGCTGCCGCCGTTCGCCGCCGCTGGTGTCCAGCCGGTCACCGACGAGCAGGTCGAGTTCGGCGCGGACCGGCCCGAAGCGGGTGACCGAGGACGGCCCGGAGGTCTGCGGGGACGGGAAGAGGACGGGCGGATCGCCGAGCACCACTGTGGGCGTGCCGCCGTCGCCGCCCGGTGCGCTGAACTGGGCCACTCCGGTGGTGACGACAACGGTGGCGACCCCGGCCAGGGCCAGGCCGGTGAGCGTACGCCGCCGGCCCGTGCGCCGCGCCCGGCGCAGGATCTCCCCGGCCGGGTCGGCGGGCAGCGGGCGGGACGTCTCGACGCGGCGGGACAGGGTCTCCCGCAGCGCCCGCTCCAGCTCGTCGTCGCTCACGGGGAATGGACGCTCCGGGCTGCCCGTCCGGTTGTCACAGTGCTGCCGGGTGCCGCTCATCGGCTCTTCGCCGCGATCGGGACGGCGGGGCGGACCGGAGTCGCGGGTGGGAGCGGTCGGGGCACCCGGGCGGCGGGCCGTCGCGCCGGGGTACGGGTCGGCTCGGCGCCCCGGGCCGGCGGGACGGACCGGCCGGCTGCGGCGGGCGAGGCAGGCGGGGTCGCGGCGGGCGCGTCGGCCGGCGTGGGCAGGCTCAGGGCCGCCTCGGAGCCGAGCCGGCGGCGCAGCGTGTTCAGCGCACGGGAGGTCTGGCTCTTCACAGTGCCCGGGGAGATCTCCAGCAGCGCGGCTGTCTGCGCCTCGGACATGTCCTCGTAGAAGCGCAGCACCAGCACGGCGCGCTGCCGGGCCGGCAGCGCCTGAAGGTGCCGCCAGAGCGCGTCCCGGTCGAGTTGCTGCTCGATCTCGTCGACGCCGGCGCGCTCCGGCAGCACCTCGGTGGGGCGCTCGCCGTGCCAGCGGCGCCGCCACCAGCTGGTGGACGTGTTGACCATGACCCGGCGGGCGTACGGCTCGATGGCGTCGATCCCGCCGAGCCGCTTCCAGGCGAGGTAGGTCTTGGTCAGCGCGGTCTGGAGCAGATCCTCGGCGGTGGCCCAGTCACCGGCGAGCAGGTACGCGGTGCGCAGCAGTGCGCCGGACCGGGCCGCGACGAACTCGCGGAACTCCTCCTCCAGCGGATCTCTGCTCACCACCACACTCATCTCCCCCCGTCCTGCCTGGCAGAATGCCACGGCCTGCCCGGTCGGGTCGATGGCGGAAGGTGTGCAGTTCATCCGATGTTCGGACGAAAAGTTTCAGGCTCCGTCGTCGGCCTTGGCCTCGTCGGCTTCCTTGCCCAGCCGCGCCTCGACCGCCTGCGGCTCGTACATCTCCTCGACCACGCGCAGGTAGAGCTCGTTCGGGTTGGGCAGGTTCTTGATCACTCGGAGTGCCTGTTCCTGACCGGCGGACTCCAGCACGAACGTGCCGTAGTTGAGGGCGCGGCCGGTCGGGCTCTGCTCGTACTTCATGTCGGTGACCCGGGTGAGCGGCATCATCGCGACCTGCCGGGTGATGATCCCGTTGACCACCATCACCCGCTTGTTGGTCAGGATGAACCGGTCGTACCACCAGTCGGCGACCTTCCAGGCCACCCAGCCCATCACGGCGAACCAGAGCAGCACGGCGACGGTGGTCAACGCGCCGACGTCCCGCCCGGCGAGGAAGCCGGAGAGGTAGCCGAGCACGAACGTGGCCGCCACGCCGACGATGATCGGGGTGGTGAGGTGGATCCAGTGCCGCTTCCACTCGCCCCGGTAGCGCTCGGTGGGGAAGAGGTAACGCGCCACGAGCGAGCTGGGCTCGTCCTCCAGCGGCAGCACCCGGCGGGGTGCCATGCCGGAGGCGTCGGACCGCAGCCCGGCCAGCTCGTCCTCGGAGATCGGCTGGTCCGGGAAGCCGTCCGGGTCACGCGTCCAGGCCCGGCCGGACCGCCCCTCACCGGTGTAGGCGCTGCCGTAACCGGCGTCGTCCGCGTCCGCGTACGGGCCGGGGCCGTAACCGGCCGGGTCGTCCGGGTCGATCCGGGGGATCGGCTCGGTGTCGCGCTCCCGGCGTGCCCGGTCGGGGTCGTCCGGGTCGAAGGGTGGACCGGAGGGGCTTCCCATGGGCGGCTAGGCGACGAGGTTGGTGAAGAAGTCGCCGAAGCCCTGCGCGATGTCCATGATGCCGCCGCCGAGAGACTTGAAGACGTCGGCGGCGGAGTTGGGCCGGTACGCAACAAAGAAGATCAAGAATGCGATGCCGGCCCAGGTGAGGACCTTCTTGACCATAGCGGGCCATCCTCTCGCGCGGCGCCGGGTCCGTTTACCGCAGCGGCACCCAGAGTATCAGCATGGTGTCTTACCGTGAATATCTGCGTCCGCTCTCCGACTAGCCGTGGCGAGCCGGTCAGGCCCGCCCGTGCAGGTACGGAGATGGTGCGCCGTACACGAGTTCGGGCGGTGTCCACTCGGTGAGGTCGTGCAGCACGACTTCTTCCGCGAGGAGGTGACCCGCACTCGCCGGCCAGGCTATCGCATGGAGCCACATTCCCCGAGCCTCGCCGGCGTACGCGCTTCGATCCGTTTCGGAGCGGACGAGCCACAGTGGAGTCGGATGGCCGCCCACCCGGATCTTCGCGTGCGGCAGGCGCTCGGGATGACCAGGGCCGGGATCGGTGAGCGCCTCCTCCACCTGTGGGCCGGGGTCGGGTCCGGGCAGTCCCGCGAAGCGGGAACCGAGACCGACGCCGGGTTCCTCGGCGACGAAGATCAGGTCGGCCGGGCCACCGTCCAGGGGGGCCGGACCGGCGCAGGCGACGAGCGTGGCCCGTACGCCCGCGCGGTCGTCGCCCGCCCACGCCACGCCGGTGAGCGTCCAGCCCGGCGGGAGCGGCCACGGGCACCACAGCGGCATCCGGAGCCGGCCTGCCGGGTCGGGGTCGGCGGCCATCCGCTCCACCACGCTGGCCATGATCTCGGCACTGATGTGCTCCGGCACGTGCAGCGGCGCGACCGGGCCGCAGCGCACGCACCGGTGCTCGGCGTGCATCAGATCCGGCTCGCGCACCGGGCCCGCGCACTTCGGACAACTCACCGCGACAGTCACACCCTCACCGTCACCCCGGACCCGCGAGGCGTCAAGCGGGGCGGGCCGACGAACGTGGGATTTCCGTCCGGCGGTGGACCCACGCGGCGTTCAGTCCGGCGGCGGCCCGGCGTACGACCGGATCCAGGCGTGCATGGCGATGCCGCTGGCCACGCCCGCGTTGATGGACCGGGTCGAGCCGTACTGGGCGATCGAGAACAGCGCGTCGCACGCCGACCGGGCCACCGCCGACAGACCAGGCCCCTCCTGGCCGAACAGGAGCACGCAGCGGCGCGGCAGCACCGCGGTCTCCATCGGCCGGGAGCCGGGCAGGTTGTCGATCCCGACCACCGGCAACCGCTCGTCGCGCGCCCACGCGACGAACTCCTCGATCGTCGGGTGGTGCCGGACGTGCTGATAGCGGTCGGTCACCATGGCGCCCCGCCGGTTCCACCGCCGCCGCCCGACGATGTGCACCTCGGCGGCGAGGAAGGCGTTGGCGTTGCGGACCACGGTGCCGATGTTGAAGTCGTGCTGCCAGTTCTCGATCGCCACGTGGAAGTCGTGCCGGCGCCGGTCCAGGTCGGCCACCACCGCCTCGCGCCGCCAGTAGCGGTAGCGGTCCACCACGTTGCGCCGGTCCCCGGCGGTGAGCAGCTCCGGGTCGTAGCGCGGGTCGTCCGGCGGGTCACCGGGCCACGGCCCCACACCCACGTCGAGCTGGTCGTCGGTCACGGTTGCCGAGGGTACGGCCCGGCGGCGTCCCCGGTCAGCGCAGGTCGAGCGCGCCGCCCAGCCGGTCGAGGAAGCGTGTGTCGGCGGGGCTCGGCGCGGTCTGCCCGGCCCGGCACACCCGGGCGGCGACCGACTCCACCCACTGCCGGTACGCCGCCGAGTCGGCCGGGTCGGCACGACGGCGCAGCACCCGTACCGCGGCCCGGGCGGCGGCCAGCAGGTCGACCAGGTCGGTGAGGCGCTTGTCCCGCTCGGTGGTCCCGTCGTGGCGGGCGTAGATGGCGGCCACCACGGCGCGGACGAGATCGCTGTCGAAGGCCCGGCCGGCGGCCACCGCGTCCAGGCCGGCCAGACCGGCGGCGACGCCACGCGGCGGGCGCCCGGGTCCGGGTGAGGCGGCGGCGACGAGGACGCGGCCCGGCAGGTCGGTCAGCAGGTCCCACTCCGCCGCCGAGTAGGCGGCGGTGGTGAGCGGTGCGGCACGGCGACCGGCGGAAGGCGGCTCTCCGGCTACGGAGTGGCTCATGGGAACCTCCAGCCCGAGCATATGCCCCCGGACGAGGTCCGGGCCCCGTCCCCGCCGAACGGAGAACGAGGCCCGGTGGCCGGACGGACGCGAGGTCAGCGCGGCTCGGGGAAGCTGGGACGCTCCGGGTCGACGCCGTCCGGGACGGCGGCGGCCGCGTACTCCTTCTTGGGGACCATGACCTTGCGGCGGAACACACAGACGAGCGTGCCGTCCTGGTTGTAGCCGCGGGTCTCGACCGCGACCACGCCGCGGTCGGGCTTCGAGGCCGACTCCCGCTTGTCCAGCACCGTCGTCTCGCCGTAGATGGTGTCGCCGTGGAACGTCGGTGCGACGTGCCGCAGCGACTCGATCTCCAGGTTGGCGATCGCCTTGCCGCTGACGTCCGGCACGGACATGCCCAGCAGCAGCGAGTAGATGTAGTTGCCGACCACCACGTTGCGCTTGAACTGCGAGGCGGACTCGGCGTAGTGCGCGTCCATGTGCAGCGGGTGGTGGTTCATGGTGAGCAGGCAGAAGAGGTGGTCGTCGTACTCGGTGACCGTCTTGCCCGGCCAGTGCCGGTAGACCGCGCCGACCTCGAACTCCTCGTAGTAGCGGCCGAACTGCATCCTTGTCCCCTTCACGGGCGGCGATGGAGTTCGGCACAGCATGCCTTATCGCTTGTTAAGGCGAGGGGCGGGGCGCTCGCCCGGCGGAAATGTCACACCGGGGCCACCGAGGTCCGGACGCAATGAGCGGCGGGGCCCTCCCCGGCACCCGCCGCCCACGCTCTGATGCGAAGAATTCTGCCGTACGACCACCCGTCGCCGACAGAGACGGAGGTCACATTTACCTTTTCGTAACACTACTCAAAGTAACCGACACGAGGTCGATAAGCGATCTCCGCAGGCCGGATAGATGCTCGTCAAGCCCGAAGTTACCGAGACGTAGCAGAAACTGAGAGTGATCTCCTTGGAAACGCTCCCATCACGTCCCGTCACGCAAGTGCGGCGTGCATTTGCGTTCCGCACGAACGGAGCGAACAGATGGTGTTCGATGTGCTCAGGGTCACCGTCCCGGCGCTCAGCGTTTCGTCACCCCCGCGGCGGGAATTCGGACGGACTGACCCTGGTTCCACCGGACGTACGACAATCCGCGGTGATCGGAGAGAGCAAATGGCAACGGTTGAGCTGACCACGGCCAACTTTGACGAGGTGACCGGGCGCGACGGGATCGTCCTGCTCGACTTCTGGGCGGACTGGTGCGGCCCGTGCAAGCGCTTCGCCCCGGTCTACGAGCGCTCCTCGGAGAAGCACCCGGACATCGCCTTCGGCAAGGTCGACACCGAGGCGCAGCAGGAGCTGGCGGCGAAGTTCAACATCAGCTCCATCCCGACGATCATGGCGATCCGTGACGGCGTGATCGTCTTCGCCCAGCCGGGCGCGCTGCCGGAGTCGGCGCTGGAGAACCTCATCGAGCAGGTCCAGGCGCTGGACATGGACGACGTCCGCAAGAAGCTGGCCGAGCACAACCACTGACGTTCCACACGCCACCGGCCGGTGCCCTGCTTCGGGCGCCGGCCGGCGGCGTTTCCGTACCGCGGCGGGCTCGCTTGCGCTTTGTTCGAACACGTGTTCGAATGAACCCCATGCGCTGGGACAACCTCTCCGCTCCCCCGGACGAGGGGACTCCCGATCGGGCGGCGCCGGCGGCTCCACCCCTGCCGCTGGCGCTGCCCGGCGCCGTCGCCCGCACGTTCGACACCCCGGGCTTCGCCGGCATGACCTTCTACGAGGTCCACGCCAAGTCGATCATCAACCGGGTGCCCGGCCAGTCACGCGTGCCCTTCGAGTGGACGATCAACCCCTACCGGGGCTGCTCGCACGCCTGCGTCTACTGCCTGGGCGGCGACACACCGATCCTGATGGCCGACGGCCGCACCAGGCCGATCAGCGAGCTGGAGCCCGGCGACCGCATCTACGGCACCCGGCGGCGCGGCGCCTACCGCCACTACGTCGTCACCACGGTGCTCGACAAGTGGTCCACCGTGAAGCGGGCCCACCGGATCACACTGGCCGACGGCACCACGCTCGTCGCCAGCGGCGACCACCGGTTCCTGACCGAACGCGGCTGGAAGCACGTCACCGGGACGATGCGTGGCGGCGGACGCCGTCCCCACCTGACCACCCGTAACCGCCTGCTGGGCACCGGCGGGTTCGTGGTGGCGCCGAAGCGCTCGGCCGACTACCGCCACGGCTACCTGCACGCCCTGGTCCGCGACGACCACCCCGCCGGTCACCGGCGCGACAACCGGTTCCGGCTGGCCACCGCCGAGGCGGAGGCGCTGGACCGGGCCGAACGCTATCTGGCCGACGCGGGGGTCACCGTCGAGCGGACCACCGTCGTCCGGGTCGGCCGCCGGGCGACGACCACTGTGGTACGCACTTCCGGCCCGGCCGACGTCGTCACCGGGCTGTTCGAGCCGATCGACGAGACGACTGACGACTGGGCGCTGGGCTACCTGGCCGGCATGTTCGACGCCGCCGGCACCTGCCACCGGGGCGTGTTCCGGATCAGCGTCGCCGACGACGAGAGCCGGGACCGCGCGGCCGCGGCGCTGGAGCGTTTCGACTTCCGGTGGGCGCTCGACGTGCCGGGCGCCCCCGGTGCGGCGCGGCAGCTCCGGCTGACCGGCGGGCTGCCGGAGCGGCTGCGCTTCTTCCACCTCACCGACCCGGCCGTCACCGCCCGGCGCTCGATCGAGGGCATGGCGCTCAAGTGCGCGGCGCAGCTCCAGGTGACAGCCGTCGAGGACCTCGGCCTGGAGCTTCCCCTGTGGGACATCACCACCGGCACCGGCGACTTCATCGCCAACGGCGTGGTCAGCCACAACTGCTTCGCCCGCAACACCCACACCTACCTCGACCTGGACCCGGGCGCCGACTTCGACCGCAAGGTGATCGTCAAGGTCAACGCCGGCGAGCTGGTCCGCCGCGAACTGGCCGCGCCTCGCTGGCGCGGCGCGCACGTCGCCATGGGCACCAACGTGGACTGTTACCAGCGGGCCGAGGGCCGCTACGGCCTGATGCCGCCGATCATCGAGGCGCTGCGGGACTTCGCGAACCCGTTCTCCATCCTGACGAAGGGCACGCTGCTGCTGCGCGACCTGCCCCTGTTGCTCCAGGCGGCCGAGGTGACACGGGTCGGGCTGTCGTACTCGGTGGGGTTCGTCGACGAGGCGCTCTGGCGGGCAGCCGAGCCGGGCACGCCGAGCCCGCGCCGCCGCCTCGACGCGGTCCGCACCCTCACCGACGCCGGTTTCTCCGTCGGCGTGCTGATGGCGCCGATCCTGCCCGGTCTCAGCGACGACGAGGAGTCGATCGACGCCACTGTCGCGGCAGTCGCCGCCTCCGGGGCGGCGAGCGTGACGCCGCTGCCGCTGCACCTGCGGCCCGGTGCCCGGGAGTGGTACGCCCGCTGGCTGGCCCGGGAGTTCCCCCACCTGGTGCCCCGCTACCGGCAGCTCTACCAGGCCGGCTCGTACGCGCCGCAGGCGTACCAGCGGGAGGTGACAGCGCGGGTGCGGATGGCGGCACGCCGACACGGGCTGAACCGCGGCGAGACCGGCGACAACAGACGGCTGCCGGACACCCCGCCGCCCGCCCCGGCCGCCGAACAGCTCTCCCTGCTCTAGCGACCGGGGGAAACCCGCACCGGCGGGGCTAGTCTCGGGGAATGCGTTCCGCTCAGCAGATCCTCGCCGACTCCGCCGTGATCGCCGTCGTGGGCGCCTCCCGTGATCCGGGCAAGGCCGCGCACCGCGTACCGCTGGAGATGCAGCGGCACGGGTGGCGGATCATCCCGGTCAACCCGACTGTGGACGAGTTGTTCGGCGAGAAGGCGTACCCGGCGCTCGCCGACATCCCGCACCCGGTCGACCTGGTCGACGTGTTCCGCCCGGCCCGCGACGCGGTCGACGTGGTGCGGCAGGCGGTGGCGATCGGCGCCCCGGCGGTGTGGTTGCAGCTCGGGATCTTCTCGGACGAGGCGCGCCGGATCGCCGAGGAGGCCGGCCTCGACTACGTCGAGGACAAGTGCCTCATCGTCGAGCGGGCCGCCGCCGGCCTGACCCGTCGCGGCTGACGGCGCCGGGCGGGGGTTCGGGCCCGAAGATCAGGTCGAGCTGGGCGTCGAGCGCGGCCAACGCGGTCTCCGGGGGGTAGTGGCCGCCGAGCACATAGATGCCGAGACCCTCCATCACCGCGAGCAGCCCGACCGCGGCCCGTTCCGGGTCCACCCGGCCGTCCGCGACGAGCGGTGAGCCGGCGGCGATCTGCCCGGCCACGAACGCCAGCAGCGCGGCCGTCTCGTCGTGCAGCGCGGCGGCCACGGCCGGCCGGACGGCGGTGTACGCGAGGAACGCCAGGGCCACCCGCCCGTCCGCCCGCCGGTCCTCGTCCAGCGGCAGCAGCTCGGCCAGCATGGCCCGCAGCAGCGCCCGGGGCGCCGGAGTCGCGCCGAGCGGCTCGACCGCCTTCCGGACCCGGGCCTCGTTGCGCTCGCGCACCACGGCGAGCGCGAAGACCATCATCTCGTCCCGGGTGCGGAAGTAGTGCTGCACCATCCCGGTGCTGACCTCGGCGGCGGCGGCCACGTGGCGCAGGCTGACCGCCTCCAGGCCCTGTTCGGCAGCGACCCGCATCAGCGCGTCGGCGATCAGCGCGCGACGCTCCCGGTGGTCGACCCGCTTCGGCATGCCCCCATGGTTTCACAATACGACTGCATTGACACCCCGCCGACACGCGTTTTACATTGCAGTTGTATTGAAAAAGAGGGGGTGCGGTCATGGGACGGGCGATCCGGCTGGCGCGGCGTGCGGTGGCGTACGAGTGGGGCATGTGGCGCAGCCTCACCCGGTGGATCCTGCGCCGCCCGTATCCGGTCGCCCCGGGCGCGGGGACGTACGCCTACGTCGGCGGCGTGCAGCCGATCCTGCTGGCCTTCATCGCCCTGTCCACGATCGAGATCCCGATCCTCGACGTGATCCTGCGGCACACGGTCGACCAGCCGACAGTGCGGCACGCGGCGATCGCGCTCGGCGTCTGGGGTGTGCTGTGGATGATCGGGCTGCTGGCCGCCCTCCGGATCCATCCGCACGTCGTCGACGACGCCGGCCTGCGGGTGCGCAACGGCACCTCGGTCGACGTCACGATCCCGTGGAGCGCGGTCGCCCGGGTGGCGGTCCGCCGCCGGTCGCTGCCGTCCAGCCGGGCCGTCCAGTACGACGCGGACGACCCGGCGGTGCTCAACCTCGGCGTCGGCAGCCAGACGGCGGTCGACGTGGTGCTTCGCGAGCCGCTGTCGGTACGGCTACCGAAGGGGCCGAGCGAGCCGGTACGGGAGATCCGGCTGTACGCCGACGACCCGACGGCGCTGGCCGAGCACGCGCGGCGGCACCTGCCCGCCGCCGAGCAGGCAGCGCGCCGGCCCGAGCGGTGAGCCGGGCCCTTACTGCTTGTACTGCTTGAGCAGACCGCGCGAGATGATCGTCTTCTGGATCTCCGAGGTGCCCTCGCCGATCAGCAGGAACGGCGCCTCGCGCATCAGGCGCTCGATCTCGTACTCCTTGGAGTAGCCGTAGCCGCCGTGGATCCGGAACGCCTCCTGGACCACCTCGGCGCAGTACTCGGACGCGAGCAGCTTCGCCATGCCCGCCTCGACGTCGTTGCGCTGGCCGGCGTCCTTGAGCCGGGCCGCGTTGACCATGAGCGCGTGCGCGGCCTCGATCTTCGTACCCATCTCGGCGAGCTTGAACGCGACGGCCTGGTGCCTGGCGAGCGGCTGGCCGAAGGTGTGGCGCTGCTGGGCGTACGCGACCGCCAGCTCGAACGCCCGGATCGAGATGCCGCAGGCGCGGGCCGCGACGTTGACGCGGCCGACCTCGATGCCGTCCATCATCTGGTAGAAGCCGCGGCCGACCTTCTCCTCGCCGCCGAGCACGGCGGAGGCGGGCACCGTGACGCCGTCGAGCACCATCTCGGTGGTCTCGACGCCCTTGTAGCCCATCTTGTCGATCTTGCCGGGGATGGTGAGGCCGGGCGCGGTCTCGCCGAAGCCGGGCTCCTTCTCCAGCAGGAAGGTGCTCATGTTGCCGTAGACCGAGTCGGCCCCGGTGTCGGTCTTGACCAGGGTGGCCACCACCGACGAGTACGCCCCGTTGGTCAGCCACATCTTCTGGCCGTTGAGGACGTAGTTGTCGCCGTCGCGGACGGCCTTCGACTTGATCGCCGAGACGTCCGAGCCGCACTCGGGCTCCGACATCGAGAACGCGCCCCGCACCTCGCCGGTGGCCATCCGGGGCAGCAGCCGGGCCTTCTGGTCGGCCGAGCCGTGCTGCGAGATCAGGTACGCCACGATGAAGTGGGTGTTGACGATGCCGGAGATCGACATCCAGCCCCGGGACAGCTCCTCGACCACGAGCGCGTAGGTCAGCAGGGACTCGCCCAGGCCGCCGTACTCCTCGTCGATGGTGAGGCCGAACAGCCCCATCTCGCGCATCCCGTCGAGGATGTCGCTCGGGTACTCGTCGGCGTGCTCCAGCCGCTGCGCGTGCGGGATGATCTCCTTGTCGGCGAACTCCCGGACGGTTTCCAGGATCGACCGCTGCACGTCGGTCAGTCCGGGTGTCTGGGCGAGTCGGGCCATCTCAGCCTCCGGGGTCGGCGCCTTACTCATGGGTAACTGAACGCTCGGTCAGTATCGGTCCCGCGACCGGCCGCGCCAAGGTGACCAGTCCACACAACCGCTGTGAAAAGGTTCACCGCTGCGGGTAGCGTCCGCAAGAGAAAGGGCCGTCGACCTGGGGAAAGGGGCGCCCGTGACCGACGAGCAGCCACCGTCGCCGTACGAGCCGCCGTCGCACGGCCAGCCGTACGGGCAGCCGCAGTACGGCCAGCAGCACCCGCAGTGGGGCCAGCAACCCCCGTACGCACCGCAGCCGCCCTACGGCCAGTACGGTCCGCCCGGCCAGGGACCGGGACCAGGCCCCCGTGGCACGAACGTGCTCGCCATCCTGTCGCTCGTCTTCGCGTTCGTCTTCGCGCCCGCCGGCATCGTCTGCGGCCACCTGGCCAAGCGGCAGATCCGGCAGACCGGCGAGGACGGCGACCAGCTCGCCAACTGGGGACTGATCCTCAGCTACATCTTCACCGCGATCGGCCTGCTGGTCTGCTGCGGCTGGATCGGGCTGGCGATCTGGGCCAACTCCGACAACGGCACCTACTGACAGTCAGCGGAACTGCGCCTCCCGGACACTGTTGCCGCCGTCGACCACCAGCATCTGCCCGGTGATGTACGACGCGGCCGGCGAGCAGAGGAACGCGATGGCCGCGGCCACCTCGTCCGGCGTGCCGGGACGCCCGACCGGCGTACCCAGGCCCTGCTTGATCTCGGCCATGGTGGACGCCGCGGTGTGGATGATTCCGGGCGCCACCGCGTTCACCGTCACCCCGTCGGCGATCATCTCCATCGCCAGCGCCCGGGTCAGCCCGACCACACCGGCCTTGGCCGCCGCGTAGGCCGCCTCGGTGGGCAGCGCGTTGACCGGCCCGGCGGTGGCGGCCAGGTTGACGATCCGGCCCCAGCCCCGCTCGGCCATGCCGCCGATGAACGCGCGGCTGCACAGGAACGCGGTGGTCAGGTTGCGGTCGATCTCGCCGCGCCACTCGTCGTACGTCAGCTGGGCCACCGGCCGCAGCACCTCCGGGCTGGCCCGGCTCGCCAGGCCCGCGTTGTTCACCAGCACCTCGACGTCGCCGAGCTGCTCGGCCACCGCGTCGGCGAGCGCGCCCACCTCCGACTCGTCGGTGAGGTCGGCGACGAAACCGGTGACGCCCAGCTCGCCCGCGCGTTCGTGGATGCGCCTCGTGGTGGACACGATCGCCACCCGGGCGCCCAGGTCGGACAGCCGGCGCGCGGTCGCGTACCCGATGCCGTCCGGGCTGCCCGCGCCGGTCACCAGCGCGACCCGGCCGTCCAGGCGCATGGTGGCCGGTTCCGGCAGCGGCGCCGGCCGTTCGGAGTCGGCGGCGCCGGCCGGCTCGCCGGCGCGCGGGCGCCGCACCGACCCCGGCCGGCTCATGTCCCGTCGCGACCGACCCCCACGCGCGTCAAGTGCCATGCCGAGGATCCTGCCCCGTGCCGACCCCACGGGCAACGCGGTGGCCGGAAAGGGGACGTCCGTGTCGCGCGCAAGGTGGCTACCCTGAGCGCGACCACGTACCTGGAGATGATCAGATGACCTATCCCCCACCGTCCGGTGGCTGGCAGGACCCCTCGGCGGCCGGGCCGCAGTCGAGCCCACCGGCCGATCCGATGGCCGGCAATCCCATCCCGGCCCAGCCCACCTCGGCGGACCCGTACGCGTCCGCCGACCCGTACGCCGGCATGAAGTCCGCCGACCCGTACGCGGCGGCCGGTTACCCGCCGGGCGCCTATCCGCAGCCGGGCGCTTACCCGCCCCCGGGTGGTTATCCCGGATACGGGTACCCCTCCGGACCGAAGCAGAACGGCCTGGCCATCGCCGCGATGGTCATTTCGATCGTCGGCGCGCTCGGCCTCTGCGGTTACGGCCTCGGCGGCTACATCGGCGTGGTGGGCGCGATCCTCGGCCACGTGTCCCGTAAGCAGATCAGGGAGCGCGGCGAGGGCGGCGAGGGCTTCGCCACCGCAGGCATCATCGTCGGCTGGATCGCCACCGTGCTGGCCGTGCTGGCCACCGCCGCCATCGTGATCTTCATTGTCTGGGCGGCGAACCAGGACTCGTCCGGCTACGACAGCACGACCTACTGAACTCGGCGGGCCGCCCCGCGAACTCGGGGCGGCCCGGGCCGGTCACTCCGAGGGCGGGGTGAACGAGGAGGTACGGGACATGCCGGCGGCGCGTCCCTTGGCGGCGATCACCAGCGCCATCTTGCGGGACGCCTCGTCGATCATCTCGTCGCCGAGCATCACCGCGCCGAGCTTCCCGCCCGCCTCCGAGGTGTAGTAGTCGTACGCGTCGAGGATCAGCTCGGCGTGGTCGTAGTCGGCCTGCGCCGGGGAGTAGACCTCGTTCGCGGCGTCGATCTGGCCGGGGTGCAGCACCCACTTGCCGTCGAAGCCCAGCGCCGCCGACCGCTTCGCCACCTCGCGGAACGCGTCCACGTCCCGGATCTGCAGGAACGGGCCGTCGATGGCCTGCTTGTCGTGCATCCGCGCGGCCATCAGGATGCGCATGAGGATGTAGTGGTACGGGTCGCCCGGGTAGTCCGGGATCAGCGCGCCGACCACGAGCGACTTCATGTTGATCGAGGCCATGAAGTCGGCCGGGCCGAAGATGATCGTCTCGACCCGGGGCGAGGCGCCGGCGATGGCGTCCACGTTCACCAGCCCGGCCGCGTTCTCGATCTGCGCCTCGATGCCGATCCGGCCCACCTCCAGGCCGAGCGTCTTCTCGATCTGGGTGAGCAGCAGGTCCAGCCAGTGCACCTGCTCGGCGTTCTGCACCTTCGGCAGCATGATGCAGTCCAGGTTCGCCCCGGCGCCCTCGACCACCTCGATGACGTCCCGGTAGGTCCACGGCGTGGTCAGGTCGTTGACCCGGACCACGCGGGTCTTGCCCGCCCAGTCGCCCTCGTTCAGCGCGGCCACGATGTTCTTGCGCGCGTCCGGCTTGGCCAGCGGCGCGACCGCGTCCTCCAGGTCCAGGAAAACCTGGTCGGCGGGGAGGCCCTGGGCCTTGCCGAGCATTTTGACGCTGGAGCCGGGTACCGCCAGGCAGGATCGGCGGGGACGACCGACAGCGGTCATGGATGCGCTCCTTCCAGCGTCCGGCGCGAGTGCCGGCGCAGCGGTGGATTTCGAGAACTTAACGATCCCAAAGGGCGTGGTGACGCCACGGTAACCTCGTGCCGTGACCGGGGTGAATGGACCTGTGGAAGATCTCACTGAGCGTCGGATCGTGGTGCTGACCGGGGCCAGCTCCGGCATCGGGCTGGCCGCCGCGGAGGAACTGGCGCGCTGCGGTGACCAGGTGGTGCTGGTCGGCCGCGACCCGGCCCGGCTGCGCGCCGCGGGCGAACGGGTCCGCGAGTGCTGCGGCGAGCAGCCGGAGCTGTTCCGCGCCGACTTCGCGGTGCTCGACGACGTACGCGGGCTCGCCGAGCGGTTACGCGAGCGGTACGACCGGATCGACGTGCTCGCCAACAACGCCGGCGCGATCGTGCTGGAACCGATCACCACGGTCGACGGGTTCGAGCTGAGCATGCAGGCCAACCACCTCGCCCCGTTCCTGCTCAGCAACCTGCTGCGGGACCGGATCGGGCGGATGGTGGTCACCGGATCGGACGCGCACCGCAGCGGTGTGCTGGACCCGGACGACCTCAACTCCGCGTTGCGCTCCTACCGGCCGTTCCGCGCGTACGGCACCAGCAAGCAGGCGAACATCCTGTTCACCGCCGAGGCGGCGCGACGCTGGCCGGAGGTGCCGGCGCACGTGTTCCACCCCGGCGTGGTACGTACCCGCTTCGGCAACGAGAGCCGGATCGTGGCGCTCGGCATGCGGCTGCTGCCGTTCCGCAGCCCGGAGAAGGGCGCGGAGACGCTCGTCTGGCTCGCCTGCCAGGACCCGGCCCGGCTGATCGACGGCGGCTACTACGCCGACCGCAAGCCGCACCGGCCCCGGCCCAAGGCCGCCGACCCGGCGCTGGCCGCCCGGCTCTGGACGGCCAGCGCGAAGGCGCTCGGGCTGGACGCCTGACGGAACCGAGAGGAACACATGACCACGGAGCAAGCGGTCCTGCTGGTCGCGCTCGTCGACCTGAGCGCCGACGTGGACGCCGGGCGGCGGTACGAGGACGCGGTGCTGGCGCTGCTCGGCCGGCACGGCGGCGAGTTGGAACGGCGGCTGCGCACCGGGGACGGGGAGACCGAGGTGCACGTGATCCGGTTCGCCGCCCGCGCCGGGCTCGACGCGTTCCTGGTCGACCCGGAGCGCGTCGCGCTGCGCGCCGAGCTGGGCGACGCGGCCCCCGCCACCCGGGTGCTGGAGGTCCACGACGTCTGAGGTCACGACACGTGCACCGGGACGCTCGTGCCCACCACGCCGGGCAGCGCGCGCAACGCGACCCGTAGCCGCTGCTCGGCGCGGCTGTGCAGCAGCCGGTACCGCCGCCGGCGCAGCACCACCTCCGGCACGATCACGGTGAGCGTCAGGTCCGGGCTCGCCGCGTGCAGCGCCTCCAGGTAGTGCGCCAGCGGCCCGATCACCGACCGGTACGGCGACACGATCGTCTCCAGCCGCAGGTGATCCCCCCAGGCCCGCCACTGCTCCCGGAACCGGTCCGCCTCGGCCTCCTCGGGAGCGAGGTGCACGGCGAGCGTCGGCCGCCCGAGTGACGTCGCGTACGCCAGCGCGCGCAGCGACGCCCGGTTCAGCCGGGCCACCGGCACGACCACCAGGTGGCGTACCTGCTGGGGCAGTTCGTCGCCCTCGGCGGGCGGCGCGGACGGCGGCGGATGCAGAGCCAGCGCGTGGTGCAGCCGGGCGTAGTGCCTGTGGATCCGGCGGAACAGCAGCACGAGCAGCGGCACGGCGAGCACCACCACCCAGGCGCCCTCGGTGAACTTGGCGACCGCCGCGGTCAGCAGCACCAGCCCGGACAGCGCCGCCCCGGCCGCGTTGACGGCGAGCCGGCGGCGCCATCCCGGCCTCCGGTGGCGCCGCCAGTGCACCACCATCCCGGTCTGGGACAGCGTGAAGGCGAGGAACACGCCCACCGCGTACAGCGGGATCAGCCGCTCGGTGTGCCCGCCGAACGCGACGAACACCGCCGCTGCGGTCAGCGCCAGCGCCACCAGCCCGTTGCTGAACGCCAGCCGGTCACCCATGTGCAGGAACCGGCGCGGCGCGTGCCCGTCGCGGGCCATGAAGAACAGCAGCCGGGGGAAGTCGTTGAACGCCGTGTTCGCGGCGAGCAGCAGGATCAGCGCGGTGGTGGCCTGGAGGATCGCGTACCCGGGCCCGCTCGGGAACGTCACCCGGCCGAGTTGGGACAACAGCGTCTCGTCCGCCCGGGGCACCAGGCCGTCGAGGTGGATCAGCCCGACCAGGCCGGCGAACAGCGTGACGAGCATGGCGACCATCCAGCCGAGCGTGGTGCGGGCGTTGCGCCACTCGGTCGGGCGGAACGCGGGCACCGCGTTGGAGACCGCCTCGATGCCGGTCATCGACACCGCGCCGGAGGAGAACGCCCGCAGCACCAGCAGCAGGCCCAGGCCCTCGGCGGCGGGCACCGACGGCGGCGGCACCGGTGCGAAACCCCGCGCCGCGGCCTTCGCGTAACCCACAGCCAGCACCGCGAGCAGCACCACCACGAACGCGTACGTGGGCAGCACGAAGATGTTCCCCGCGGTGCGTACGCCGCGCAGGTTGCCGGCGAGCAGCACCGCGATCACCAGCACCCCGAGCGGCACCGCCCACGAGCTGAGCCCGGGTAGCGCCGAGGTGACCGCGTGCACCCCGGCCGCCACCGACACGGACACGGTCAGCACGTAGTCGAGCATCAGCCCGGCCGCGGCGGCGAGTCCCGGCGTACGCCCGAGGTTGTCCCCCGCGACGATGTAGGAGCCGGCGCCGTGCGGATAGGCCGGGATGGTCTGGCGGTAGGAGAGGCCGACGGCGACCATCAGCACCACGAGCACGGCGGCGAGCGGCAGGGCCAGCCCGAGCGCGGCGCTCCCGGCCAGCACCAGCACCGCGAGCATCGCCTCCGGCCCGTACGCCACGGAGCTGAGCAGGTCGGAGGAGAGCACCGGCAGCGCGACGAGTTTGCGCATCCGCTCGTAGAGCACCGACGCGCTGGACAGCGGCGGCCCGAGCAGGGCCCGGCGGACCCGGGCGGCGGTCCGGCCGGCCCGGTCGCCGGGCAGGTCGGCCGCACCGGTGGCGACCAGTTCGTCCGGCTGCGCCACGGTGAACATGTCGATCGGCGCCAGCCGCCCGAACCGGGTGGGCGCCGGGTGGTGGTCGTGCCGCCCGAGCGTCGGGTCGACCGGCAGGTCGTCGGCGCGGCGCGGGCCGCGCCAGCGCTCGCCGATCCGGCCGAGCGCCGCCCGTTCCTCGTCGCCGAGCGGCGGGAACTCGGCCGAGGGCGTGACGACGGTGCCCGCCTCCGCCGCGTCGTCCCGGTCCGCCCCCACCCTGAGCACTTTCGTGCAAACCGGACGGCCCGGTGGCCGGAACGGCGCGACTTCGCCCCGACCGGCTCAGTCGCCGAGCGGCGTCGGGTCGGCGGGGGCCGCGACCGGCGTGGCGCGACGGCCGGCGCGCGCGCCGCCGAGCACCACCACCGCAACGCCGGCCAGCAGCAGCGCCAGGCCCGGCAGGGCCAGCGGCCGGGGCAACTGCCCCAGCCACACCCAGCCGATCAGCGCCGCGCCCGGCGCCTCCAGCAGGATCAGCACGCTGACGGTGGTCGCGGAGACCCGGTGCAGCGCGTAGTTGAACATCGAGTGGCCGAGCAGTTGGGCGCCCGCCACCAGGCCGAGGATCGCCAGCCAGGTCGCACCGTCGAAGCCGTGCAGGCGTACCCCGCCGACGAGGCACACCACGAGCAGGATCGCCGCGCAGACGCCGTAGCAGACGGTGGTGTAGGTGGTGGTGCTGATGCTGGCCCGGGCCCGCTCGCCGAACGCGGTGTAGACGGCCGCGAACAGGCCCCCGACCACCGCGAGCAGGTCACCGGCGAACGCGCGGCCGGAGACGCCGAAGTCGGCGCCGGTGGCGAGCACCGCGCCGAGCACCGCCACCGCGATGCCGGCCCACACCGCCGCCGGCAGCCGCCGCCCCTGCCCGCGGGCGATCAGCCCCTGCCACACCGGCTGCGTCGCGCCGAGCGCGGTCGCGGCCGCCACCGAGGTGAGCTGCGCGCTCGGCATCCAGGTGGCGAAGTGGGCGGCCAGGGCGACCCCGGAGAGTACGCAGTAGAGCCCCTCGCGCCGGCCCGGCCCGACGGTCAGCGCGCGGAGTTCGGCGCGCCGCCTGGTCACGGCGACCGGGCCGAGGACCGCCACCGACAACGCGGTACGCCAGAACGCCACCGCCAGCGCCGACGCGGCGGCGAACGCCACGAGCGGCGCCGAGGACGAGACCGAGGCGACGGCCAGGGCGAGCGCGCTCACCGTCAACGCGTCGAGCGGCGGGCGATGCGGAACGGTCGGCACGAACGGTAATCCTCACACGGACACCCGATCGACACGGAACGTCAGCGCTCCGTTACGATCATGCGCGTCCCGGCGATCCTCCCCCTCGACGTCCGGAGGCGTTCCCTCATGCCCAGGTTCCAGGCGGTGCTGTTCGACTTCTTCGGCACCCTGACCCACTGTGTGCGGCGCGGAGCCTCCCACCGCGCCACCGCCGACCTGCTCGGCTGCTCCGCCGAGGCCCTCGTGGAGGTGCTGAACAGCAGCTTCTACGAACGGGCGAGCGGCTCCTTCGGGAACGCCGAGTCGACGATGCGCTGGGTGTGCGCCCGGCTCGGCGTCCACCCGTCTGACGAGGCGGTACGCGACGCGGTCGCCACCCGGCACCGGGCCGTACGCGCCGGCACCCGGCTACGTGCCGAGGCGGTGCCGGTGCTGGCCGCGTTGCGCCACCGGGGCGTACGCACCGGGCTGGTCAGCGACTGCACGCACGAACTGCCGGCGTTCCTGCCGCAGCTCGCCGTCGCGCCGCTGCTCGACGTCCATGTCTTCTCGGTACGCCTGGGACTCTGCAAGCCGGACCCGGCGCTCTACCTGGCCGCGTGTCACCGGCTCGGCCAGGCCCCGGCCGACTGCCTCTACGTCGGGGACGGCGACAGCCAGGAGCTGACCGGTGCGGAGCGGGCGGGGCTGAGCGCCGCCCGGTTGGCGGCACCGGATCTCGCCGACCACGTGGTCCTCAACGCCGACCACGGTTTCGACGGGCCGTCGCTGACCTCACTGAGGGGCGTGCTCGACCTGCTCGACCCGGTCCCCGTCGCCTGACCCGGCCCGCCGACGGTTCGCACGGTCAGCGGCGGCGGACGCGGTGCAGGCGGAACGGCTTGCGGACGGCCCGTACCACAGGAGTCGGTCGGGGCTGCTCGCTCAGCGAGCCGTCCGGCAGGTCGGCGCCGGACACCGCGGTGCCGGCGGGCGCGAGCCGGTTCAGCGCGCACCCCTGTGCCGCCCACCGCTCCACCAGCTCGGCGGCGGAGCCGGAGGCGTTGAGCCGCTTCGCCGCGACCAGCGGCGCGACGGTGTCCCACTCCTCGGTGCCCGGTTGCAGCCGGGTCACCCGCGCCGGCCAGCTGACGATCCGCCCGCCGTGGTCGCCGCGCAGCGTCACGTCGGCCGTGTCGCTGTCGGCCAGCCCGGGTGCGGCCTGCTCGCCGGGACCGGTGACCACCAGCAGGGTGCCCTCCAGCGGCAGGCACCACAGCGCGTACGCCGGGCCGCCGGCGGTGCTCACCCAGCAGACCGCGGCCTTCTTCACCGCCTCGTCCACGAGCGGCGGCGTCACCCGCTCGTCCACCTCGTCACTCACCCCGCCATCCTGCCCCATCCCCCGCCCACCCCACCCCGGAGAGGGCCACGGGCGGGGCGGTCAGCCGATGAACGGGGGGACGGTGATCTCGCCTCGGGCCACCGGCATGACCTGGCCGGAGACGGTGGCGCCCACCGCCAGCCCGCCGGACGCGGTCACCGTGCAGGCGAGCGTCGACGGACGGTTGATCTCGATGCCCTGCCGGACGGTGTACTCCGCGCGGCCCTCGCCGGGCAGCAGGCCGCTGGCGACCAGCCACACGCCCAGTCCCAGGGCGGCCGAGCCGGTCGCCGGATCCTCCGGTACGCCGAGCCCCGGCACGAAGACCCGGGCGTGTGCGGTTTGCGAACCGGGCTCCCAGGAGAAGAGGCTGACGTGCTCCACTCCGTACCGCTGCGCCGCCGTCGTGTTCAACCGTGCCCGGGCCACCGCGTCCGGGCGTACCGGAAGATAGGGGAATTCGAGGCCGCACCCGGCGACCCGCGGTGGCGGGCCGACGTGGTCGGGGCCGGTGAGGCCGACCATCTCCAGCAGCGGCTCCGGGTCGAGTTCCGGGCCGAGCGTGGGCGTGCCGCCGGTGAGCGTCGCGCCGGTGGCGGTCACCTCGATCGGCAGGACGCCGGCGCCGCACTCCTGGGTGACCCGGCCCGCGCCGATGACGCCACGCCGGCTCGCGGTCACCGCGGCGCCGACGCTCGGGTGCCCGGCGAAGGGCAGCTCGTCGGCCGGGGTGAAGATCCGGGCCCGGTAGGTGGCGCCCACCTGCGTCGGCGGCAGCACGAAGACCGTCTCGGACAGGTTGAACTCCAGCGCGAGCGCCTGCATCTGCTCGGTGGCCAGCCCTTCCGCGCCGAACACCACGGCCAGCGGGTTGCCGGCGAACGGGCGGTCGGTGAAGACGTCCACGATCTCGTAGCCCAAGGTCGACATGTTGTTAGAGAGTAGGCCCTTAGGCTGGTGCCCGTGAGCACGCCGAACCGGGTCTACCTCGCTCGACTCGCCGGAGTCGCCGTTTTCGACCCGAACGGCGACCAGGTCGGCCGCGTCCGCGACGCGGTGGCCCGGATGCGGGCGACCCAGCGACCGCCGGAGGTGGTCGGTCTGGTCGCCGAGATGCCGATGCGGCGGCGCATCTTCCTGTCCATCAACCGGATCACCTCCATCGACACGGACGCGGTGGTGCTCGGCAGCGGCACGCTCAACCTGCGCCGGTTCGAGAAGCGCCCGAACGAACTGCTGGTGCTCCAGGAGCTGCTGGACCGCCGGGTCCAGCTCGACAGCGGGCAGGCCGGCTCGGTGGTGGACGTGGCGATGGAGTCCAGCCGCGGCGGCGAGTGGGCGCTGAGCCGCGTCGCCGTGCGCGAGCACACCGGCCGGCTCACCCGCCGCGGCCACCTCCACCAGGTCGACTGGGACCGGGTCCGCGGGCTGGGCGCGGTCGGCGACAACCGGGGTACGGCGAACCTGCTCGCCGTCCTGGAGGACATGCGCCCGGCCGACCTGGCGAACGCCCTCCAGGATCTGCCCGACGCCCGGCGCAACGAGGTGGCCGCCGCGCTCGACGACGAACGCCTGGCCGACGTGCTGAGCGAGCTGCCCGAGCGCGACCAGGTGGAGATCCTGGCCGCGCTGGACCGCCAGCGCGCCGCCGACGTGCTGGAGGAGATGGAGCCGGACGACGCGGCCGACCTGCTCAACGAGCTGCCCCCGCCGGAGCAGGACGTGCTGCTGGACCTCATGGAGCCGGACGAGGCCGACCCGGTACGCCAGCTGCTGCGCTACGCCTCCGGCACCGCCGGCAGCGTGATGACCTCGGAGCCGGTGATCCTGCCGCCGGACGCCACGGTGGCCGAGGCGCTGGCCCGGATCCGGGAGGCGCAACTGTCCCCCGCGGTGGCGGCCCAGGTCTTCGTGGCCCGTGCCCCGCTGACCACGCCGACCGGCCGCTACCTGGGTATGGTGCACTTCCAGCGGTTGCTCCGCGAACCGCCGGCCGACCTGCTCGGCGGCATCGTGGTGAACGACATCGACCCGCTGCGCACGTCGACCCCGCTGCCCGAGATCACCCGGCGGATGGCCACGTACGACATGGTCGGCATGCCGGTGGTCGACCGGAACAACCGGCTGGTCGGCGCGGTGACAGTGGACGACGTGCTGGACCACTCCCTGCCGCGGGACTGGCGGGACCGGGACGCGGCCCCCACCTCGTCCGCCACCGACGACGGCACCCTGGACGGCGACGATGAGTGACCAGCGACGCGGCGACCGGCTCGACCAGCCGCGCGCCCCGCGGAGCCTGCACCTGCCGCGGATCGACGCGGAGACGTTCGGCCGCTGGGCCGAGGGCATCGCCCGGGGCATGGGTACGGCGAACTTCCTCGTCTACATGACGCTGATCCTGGTGGCCTGGTTCCTGTGGAACACGCTGGCGCCGGCGAGTCTGCGCTTCGACCCGTACACCTTCACGTTCTTGACCTTGATCCTCTCCCTGCAGGCGTCGTACGCGGCGCCGTTGATCCTGCTCGCGCAGAACCGGCAGGCGGACCGGGACCGGATCGCGATGGACGAGGACCGGCGGCGGGCCACGCTCCAGAAGGCCGACACGGAGTACCTGGCCCGGGAGATCGCCGCGCTGCGGATCGCGATGGGTGACGTGGCGACCCGGGACTTCCTGCGCTCGGAGCTGACCCGGCTGGGTGAGGAGCTGGACGAGGCGGCCGAGCGGCGGCGCAGGCGGGAGCGGCGGCAGCAGGAGCGGGAGGGCCGGCGGACGGGCGGCGGCGAGCCGCTGGACGAGCCCCGGGACGAGCTGGACAGCGACTACGCGCGGGACGGCCGGCGCGACGGCTGAGCGGTCATCGAATCGCTCACACCGCCCCCGCCAGCGGCGGTGGCCGATGACCCGCGACGTAGCATTGCGGGCATGTCAGCACCCGTCAGCACCGTCTCCGACGCGATCCAGGCCGCCCTGGCCACCGTCAACGACCCGGAGATCCGCCGGCCGATCACCGAACTCGGCATGGTCCAGTCCGCCGAGCGTGGTGAGGACGGCGTGGTCCGGGTGGAGCTGCTGCTCACCGTGGCCGGCTGCCCGCTGAAGGACAAGCTGCGCAGTGACATCACCGCCGCCGTCGGCGCGGTACCGGGCGTGAGCGGTGTCGAGATCATCTTCGGTGTGATGAGCCCGGAGCAGCGTCAGGAGCTCCAGTCGAAGCTGCGCGGTGGCGGTGCCACCGCCGAGCCGGTGATCCCGTTCGCCCAGCCGGGCTCGCGGACCCGCGTCTACGCGGTCGCCAGCGGCAAGGGCGGTGTCGGCAAGTCCAGCGTCACAGTCAACCTGGCCGCCGCGCTGGCCTCGCGGGGCCTGTCGGTGGGCGTGGTGGACGCGGACATCTACGGCCACTCGGTGCCCCGGATGCTCGGCGCCGACGGCGCGCCGACCCGCGTCGAGGACATGATCATGCCGCCGCAGTCGCACGGCGTGAAGGTCATCTCGATCGGCATGTTCACCCCCGGCAACGCCGCTGTGGTCTGGCGCGGGCCGATGCTGCACCGGGCGCTTCAGCAGTTCCTCGCCGACGTCTACTGGGGTGACCTGGACGTCCTCCTGCTCGACCTGCCGCCGGGCACCGGCGACATCGCGATCTCGGTGGCCCAGTTGCTGCCGAACGCGGAGATCCTTGTGGTCACCACGCCGCAGGCGGCGGCCGCCGAGGTGGCCGAGCGGGCCGGTGCGATCTCGCTGCAGACCCACCAGCGGGTGGTCGGCGTGATCGAGAACATGTCCTGGCTGGAGATGCCGGACGGCTCCCGGATGGAGGTCTTCGGGGCCGGCGGCGGCGCGGCGGTGGCCGAGTCGCTGACCCGCACGATCGGCGCGCAGGTGCCGGTGCTGGGGCAGATCCCGCTGGACACCCGGGTACGCGAGGGCGGCGACGCCGGTCAGCCGATCGTGCTGGCGCAGCCGGACGCCCCTGCCGCGAAGGCGCTGTTCGAGGTCGCCGACCGCCTGGCCGTCCGCCGCGAGTCCCTGCTCGGCAAGCCCCTGGGCCTCAAGCCGGCAGGCCGCTGACCCTCACCCACCGCTCCCTCCCCACCGCCCCTTCCCGCCGCACGCGGGAGGGGGCGCGGTCAGGTGGCGTCGTCGTAGGG
>NZ_LEKG01000080.1:0-31700 GCF_001029515.1 Micromonospora sp. RV43
GGGCAGGGCGGGTCACTCGGCGAGGGCGGCGTTCGCCTGGGCCATGAAGCGGGAGGTGGCGGTACGGGCACCGGCCCGCTTGCCGCGGATGCTCTCGGCCGCGTCGATCAGCAGCTCGCGCACCTCGGCGTGCCCCTTCGGCGGCGGCGCGGGTGACGGGCCGGCCAGGTCGTCCAGCTCGGCGCCGAGCGCTGCCATGCGCTTCTCGGCCCGGCCGGTCACCTCCGCGGCGACGAACGAGCGCACCTGCTTGCTGGTGTTCAGGCCGCGCTCGACGCCGAGGAGCCGGCCGGCGGCCACGTTCGTGGTCAGGAAGTCGAGCACGTCGACCACCGCCTCCGGGTGGCGGGTGCCCCGGAAACCGGCCCAGTACATCGATGCGCGCGGCCACTGGGCGGCGGGCGTACCCGGGAAGGCGACAGCGCCCAGCTCGTCGTCGGTCAGGCTCTGCAACTCGGGCAGCTGGTGCGACCAGGCGAAGGAGGCCGCGGTGTGCCCGGTGACCACGAGCTGGCGGGCCAGCTCGCCGCTGTCGGCCTGCTCGACCAGCGCGGCGCTCGGTGTGGCCCGGTCGAAGCGCGCCACCTCCCAGAACTCGAACCAGGCGAGCAGCTCGGCGGAGCTGAAGCCGAGCTGCCGCCCCTGGTACAGCTCGCTGCCCTGGCCGCGCAGCCAGAGCCAGAACGCCCGGTAGTCGCCGGAGGCGTCCATGGTGCCGGCCACCCGGTTGCCGGAGGCGCGCGTGACGCGCGCGGCCCAGCTCACGTACTCCTTCCAGGACATGCCGGTACGCGGCTCGGGCTGGCCCAGCCGGCGCAGCAGCCGGCGGTTGAACACCAGCGCCGCGCTCGTCTGCGCGGCCGGTACGCCCACCGTGCGCTCGTCCACCCGGCCGTAGCGGGCCAGCTGCTCCGGCACCTCGCGCAGGTCGAGCCGATCGTCGGCGACGTACCGGGTCAGGTCGAGCAGGATGTCCCGGCCCGCGTACTCGGCGAGCAACGTGTCGTCGATCTGGAAGAGGTCCGGCGCGTTCCCGCCGGTGGCCTGGGTGGCGAGCCGGTCGTAGTAGCCGCCCAGCCCCTGCCAGGTCACCCGGAAGCTGACCCGCGGGTTCTGCTGCGAGTACAGCCGCAGCGCCTGTTCCGTGGCCGCGGCCCGGCGGGCGCCGCCCCACCAGAACACGGACAGCTCGATCGGGCCGTCGTCGGCGGCCACCTCCTCCGGGCTGCACCCGGTGAGCAGCGGCAGCCCGCCGGCGATCGGCAGCCCGGTGAGCGCGCCGAGGAACCGTCGCCGGTCGAGCCCGGGACGGGGTACGGACTGCGGAGCGCGCAAAGGTCTCTCCGAAGGTGGGGTGGACGGATCATTTCACCGGCCCCCCGGCGGGGTGTCAACGCCGGGCGGACCCGGTGGGCGCGCCGGGCGGCCCCCGGCGGCATGGTGTACTAGCGCCGTGGAACTTCTGCACTCGGGCAAGGTCAGGGACGTCTACGCCGACGGCGAGGACCTGATCCTGGTCGCCACGGACCGCGTCTCCATCTACGACGTGGTGCTGCCGACCCCGATCCCGGACAAGGGCCGCCTGCTCACCGCGCTGTCGCTGTGGTGGTTCGAGCAGCTGTCCGACCTGGTGCCGAACCATGTGATCTCCGCGACGGACGTGCCGGCGGAGTTCGCCGGCCGGGCGATCCGCTGCCGGCGGCTGGACATGGTGCCGGTCGAGTGCGTGGCCCGGGGCTACCTGACCGGCGGCGGCTTCGCCGAATACCAGCGCACCGGCTCGGTCTCCGGGGTGCCGCTGCCTCGCGGCCTGGTCGAGGCGTCGATCCTGCCCGAGCCGATCTTCACGCCGTCGACCAAGGCGCCGAAGGGCGAGCACGACGAGCCGATCACGTACGAGCAGGTGGTGGACAAGGTCGGGCCGGAGGTCGCGGAGCGGCTGCGGCAGATCACCGTCGACGTCTACCGGCGCGGCGCGGAGATCGCCGCCGAGCGGGGCATCCTGATCGCCGATACGAAGCTGGAGCTGGGCTGGGCGCCGGACGGCACGCTGGTCCTCGGCGACGAGGTGCTCACCTCCGACTCGTCCCGGTTCTGGCCGGCCGAGTCGTACCAGCCGGGCCGCGCCCAGTTCTCCTACGACAAGCAGTACGTGCGGGACTGGGCCACGTCGAGCGGCTGGGACAAGCAGCCGCCCGCCCCCGAGGTGCCCGCCGAGGTCATCGAGGCGACCCGGACCCGCTACGTCGAGGTGTACGAGAAGCTGACCGGCAACAGCTGGGACTGACCTCACGTGCGGGTCGAACTGCGACCCGGTCGGTGCCGTTCTCTGTGCCCAGGGGGTGCAGCGCAACAAGTCGAATGGTGGCGTCTGTCAAACCCATTTGCGACGGTTCCCCGAACTGCGACAGAAGCGCCTGCCGATTCGATGCGCAGCGTAATGATGCATTGACATGTTGCCATGTCGATGGCGGGCTGCGAGTTGGAGGGCATCTCCACAAAAGACGGGGGAGGCAGATGGCCGGCCATGGCAGGTTGTCACGACGTTCATTGATCTCTGGATCGGCGGCTCTGGTGGCGGGTGCCGCCGGCGCGGCGGCTGTCGGTGTAACCGCCGCTAATGCCGCAGCTCCGACAAGCTCACCTGGCCGAGCCCGCATCGCCAGGGTGATCAGAAGCTCCGGCGGCGCCGCCGAGGTGGAGGTGTTGTCGTCCTCCGGGTCTGTGGTCGCCAGACATGTGGCACCGGTGACCGGCTTCCCCGCCGGCTGGCAGCTCCAGCCGGGCGATCGGGTGATTCTCGCCGGCATGCTGGACGAGTCCGGCTCGGGAGCCGTCATGCCGCTCGTCGAGCCGATCCGTGGCCACCTGGAGGGCACGTCGGGGTCATCCGCCCGAATCGCCGGGCGAACGGTCAGGTTGCAGAATCCGGGAACGACGGTCTCGCGAAGCGCGACGTCCGAGGAGTCGATCGCCTTCTGCGTCAAGAATGCTGTGAACGGCGAACTCTCATGCGTGAGTGTGAAGCCGGTGTCTGCATTCGCGACGCTTCCGAAGAATTCCTAGACCGCCTCACCCAAGGACTTGTCAATGGATACGTTGGTTTCGCCTGCCCAAAATACAACTGCGTCCGTCCAATCATCTGGCTCTGGTCGGCTCGAACCGATGACTGACGGGCGCCGCGGCGTCCTCAAGTTCTTCGGCCGCGGAGGGCTCGCTATCGTCGCCGGGCTGTCCGGCGTGTTCGCGGCCTCCAGGCCCGCCGCAGCCGGCCTTGCGTCGCCTTGCTGCTCACTTGCCAGCAACACGAGGTGCAGTGGGTGCGACGAGAGGTTCTCCTGCAGCAAGGGCTACAAGAGGTACTGGTGGTGCCAGGCGGGCATGCGCATCATCGGTTGCGGAGAATGCCAGAGGGACAGCGGTACTTGCTGGCAGGGCGGTGTCTACTACTGCTCCATCTGGTGGGACGACGGCGCCGGGTGCGGATGACGGCATCGGCTGCTGATCGAGGCAAGAGGGTAACCGCGTGGTTCTGTTTTCGGCACTTGTTGCCTTTGCACTGACTGCCGTGTTCGTCGTCGGTGGGGTGGAGAAGCTCAGAGCGCAGTCCTCGTTCGGCTCGACATTGGCCGGCCTGGGAGTGCCGGACGTTCTGATTCCACCCCTCCGTGTCCTGGTGCCGGTCGCAGAACTCGGCACGGCCGTCGGCCTGATGCTGTTTCCTGCAATGGCGTGGCCCTCGGTTGCCGTGGCCGCTCTCGGCGTGGCCTTCGCCGCAGCCGGCGCGCTGAGTCTGCGTGCCGAACAGCCCGTTGCCTGTTCGTGTCTGGGCGCTGCCGCGGACGGACTTCTCGGCCGGAAGCAGATCATCCTTCTTCCGCTGTGGCTGGCGGCGGCTGCTGTGCTCACCTTGTCCCCGCCGCAGTGGTCCGTTTCGCAGGGTCTGAATCTCCTGGCCCTGGCCGTCGTCGCCTCCTCCGGGCTGCATGCCGTCAAGGTCGTTCGAGCCTGGCGGAACGACGCGGCCTACCGGGCGGCCATCGAGGAGGCCGCGGAGTCTCGGGCCGACATTGTCGTCGGCCTCCACACGATTGAAGGGGTTCGATGACAATAGCTTTGTCGGTGGCCGTCGTGCTGCTGGGAACGCTGCTCCTGCTGCTTCTCGGCTCGCAGGTCGAGATGTACCGGACCATCGAGCAACTTCGGGAGTACAGCGGTCTGGTCGACCGGCCGATCCCGCTCGATCTGCCGGCCGACCGCACGCCGAGCAGAGCCGGCCTGCCGGCGACTCTGGACACCGCGGTCCGGGGGGTCGTGCTTCTGCTCTCCGACCGATGCGGCACATGCCGCTCGATCGCCGCCTCGCTGGACGGCAGCGTCCACCCCGACCTCTTCCTGGTCGTCGAGCCCGGCCAGGGGGCGGACGGCGCCGGCGAGCTCGCGCTGAGCTACCGGCTGGATCCCGAGCGGACTCTGATCGACCGCGATGGCAAGATCGCCTCCGGACTGGGGCTCAAGCTGACGCCTGCCGCAGTCGTCATCGAGCATGGGCGGATGACCCGCGCCAGTAGCATTCCTTCGATCCGGCAACTCGAACTCGTCCGCGCCTCGGTACGTGACGTCGGTGGCTCCCGGCAGGCTGCGGTGGCGCCGGAGAACGTATGACCGCTCCGTCTGATCTCGTCGTTCCGGCCATGGTGGTCCTGGCCATGACCGCGGGCTTCGCCCAGTTGTTCAGTCCTTGAGGCGTTTCGTTCGTGGGGATGTTGCGTCCGCTGGCTCTCAGCGGCACCCCTCGAACCCCTCTGGTGCAGGGGGGCAACTCACTCGCTCACCGGTTCCGCGACGCAGGACTGCCGACAGGGGCGCTCTGTGCCGGATTCCTGGTCTCAGCGACCGCACTCTTCGGCATCGCCAACTTCGTCGGCATGGCCCTCGGCACGTACCTGCTTCCGGAGAAGGCACGCCTGGCGGCAGCACTGGTGTGCATCGGCGTGCTGATCGTGCTGGACGTCCTGTCGTTCCGTCGCCGCACGATGTGCCCGATCACCTTCCGCCGTCAGACCCCGAAGAACCTGGTCTTCCGCTACGGCAACACCAGGGGGGCGCTGATCTGGGGACTGGACACCGGACTGGCCGTGACGACGTTCCGGATCTCCGCCGCGACATGGGCCTTGATCGTTCTCGGTCTGCTCAATGTCGCGCCCTGGTGGCAGGGCATCGCGTACGGCGTGGGATTCAGCCTGCCGATCGCAGCGGCCATTCTTCTGGTGCCACCCCGGCCCGACCGTGAGGACGGCACGTCGCGGGAGCCGCACTGGATCTCGGGGATGTTGAACCGGCACCGTCGATTCGCGCAGGTCGTCACGCTGCTCACCGCCGTCGTCGGGTTCGTGGCCGTTGCCCAGACCGTCGCATCCTGAACCGCTGCAGGGCCGGCGCCTCCGTGGGGCCTGGCGGGCCGGGCCACGTCCGGGGCGGACGCGATCATGCCTGGGACGACGCTCACCGACCCGGGTCGGAGGATCGGGCTAGTCGACCCAGTCGAGCGTGCGTCGCACCGCCTTGCGCCACTGGCGCAGCTCGTGCTCCCGGTGCGCCGGGTCCATCGTCGACTCCCACTGCGCGTCCGATCGCCACTTCTCGCGCAGCGTGGCCAGGTCCGGCCAGAACCCGACGGCCAGGCCGGCGGCGTACGCGGCGCCGAGGCAGGTCGTCTCGGTGATCCGGGACCGCACGACCGGCACGTCGAGCACATCGGCGAGGAACTGCATCAGCAGCTCGTTGCCGGTCATCCCGCCGTCGACCCGCAGCCGGCGCAGCGCCACGTCGGAGTCGGCGTTCATCGCGTCCACCACCTCCCGGGTCTGGAAGGCCGACGCCTCCAGCACCGCGCGGGCCAGGTGTCCCTTGGTGATGTAGCCGGTCAGTCCGGCGATCACGCCCCGGGCGTCGCTGCGCCAGTGCGGGGCGAACAGGCCGGAGAAGGCCGGCACCACGTAGCAGCCGCCGTTGTCGTCGACGGTGCGGGCCAGCTCCTCGACCTGCGGGGCGGAGGAGATCAGGCCGAGGTTGTCGCGCAGCCACTGCACGAGCGAGCCGGTGACCGCGATGGCACCCTCCAGCGCGTACACGGCGGGCTGGCCCTCGATCCGGTACGCCACGGTGGTGAGCAGGCCGTGCCGCGACGGCACCGGGCTGGCGCCGGTGTTGAGCAGCAGGAAGCTGCCGGTGCCGTAGGTGCACTTGGCCTCGCCGGGCTGGAAACAGGTCTGCCCGAACAGGGCCGCCTGCTGGTCGCCGAGCGCGCTCGCCACCGGCACCCCGGCCAGCACCCCCTGGGCGGTGCCGTACACCTCGGCCGAGCTGCGGATCTCCGGCAGCACGGCGGCCGGGACGCGCAGCGCGTCGAGCAGCTCCGGGGCCCAGTCGAGCGTCTCCAGGTCCATCAGCATGGTGCGGCTGGCGTTCGTCACGTCGGTGACGTGCCGGCCGGTCAGCTTCCAGATCAGCCAGCTGTCCATGGTGCCGAACAGCACCTCGCCGCGCTCGGCCCGCTTGCGCAGCCCGTCGACGTTGTCGAGCAGCCAGCGCAGCTTCGGGCCGGCGAAGTAGGTGGCCGGGGTCAGGCCCGTGCGGGCCCGCAGCCGCTCCTCGTCGTACGCCTCGGTCAGCTCCCGCAGCAGCGGACCGGTGCGGGTGTCCTGCCAGACGATGGCGTTCGCCACCGGGCGGCCGGTCTCCCGGTCCCACACCACAGTGGTCTCGCGCTGGTTGGTGATGCCCACCGCAGCCAGCATCTCGGTGCCGATGTCGGCGCTGGCCAGCGCCTCGCGCACCACGTGCTCGACGTTCGTCCAGATCTCCTCGGCGTCGTGCTCCACCCAGCCGGGCCGGGGGAAGATCTGCCGGTGCTCGCGCTGGGCCACGGCGACGATCTCACCGGCCCGGTCGAAGACGATGCAGCGCGAGGACGTGGTGCCCTGGTCGATGGCGGCGACGAACTCTGCGGTCACGGCAGCACCGTACCCGCCGCGAGCGTCCACCGTCTCCCTCCGGCGGCCCGTACGATCATCAGACGTGCGTGACATTGCCGTGTTCAGCGGATCAGCCCATCCCGACCTCGCCGCCGAGATCTGCGCCCACCTCCACGTCCCGCTGCACCCGGTACGGGTGTCCCGGTTCGCCAACGACTGCCTGGAGGTGCAGTTGCAGGCGAACTGCCGGGAGCGCGACGTCTTCCTCATCCAGCCGCTGGTGCCGCCGGTGCAGGAGCACCTGGTCGAGCTGCTGCTCATGATCGACGCGGCTCGCGGCGCGTCGGCCGCCCGGATCACAGTGGTGCTGCCGCACTACGCGTACGCGCGTTCGGACAAGAAGGACGCGCCGCGCATCTCCATCGGCGGCCGGCTCGTCGCCGACCTGCTCACCTCCGCGGGCGCGCACCGGGTGCTGGCCATGACGCTGCACTCGCCGCAGGTGCACGGCTTCTTCAGCGTCCCGGTGGACCACCTGCACGCGCTGCGCGAACTGGCCGCCCACTTCAAGGGGTACGACCTGAGCAACGCAGTGGTGGTCTCGCCGGACCTGGGCAACGCCAAGGAGGCCGCGGCGTTCGCCCGGATGCTGGGTACGCCCGTGGCGGCCGGCGCGAAGCAGCGTTTCAGCGACGACCGGGTGCAGATCAGCACGATCATCGGTGACGTGGCGGACCGGGACGTGATCGTGCTGGACGACGAGATCGCCAAGGGCAGCACGGTGATCGAGCTGATCTCGCATCTGCGGGAGCGGCGGGTCCGCTCGATCCGGCTGGCCTGTACGCACGGCCTGTTCTCCAGCGGGGCGCTGGAGCGGCTGGGCGGGCAGGAGGGCGTCCTGGAGATCGTCTGCACCAACACGGTGCCGATCCCGGCCGAGAAGCGGGTGCCGAAGCTGGAGGTGCTGTCGGTGGCGCCGGCGCTGGCCGAGGCGATGCGGCGGATCCACAACGGGGAGTCGGTGAGCGCCCTGTTCGCCTGACGCCGGCGGCGGGGTCAGCCGTCCAGTGGGCCGGTGGCGGGCTGGCGGGTGGCGAGCGCGGCGGTGATCCGGACGACGGTGCCGGCGTCGCCGGTCTCCACCTCCATCGCGTCGCTCAGCTCCCGGGCCAGCCAGAGGCCCCAGCCGCCGGCGGTGTCCGGCTCGGGCCGCTCGCGGTCGCGCAACCGCCGTTCGCTGATCCCTGGCCCGTGGTCGGCGACCTCGCAGACCAGTTCGCCGTTCCGCTTCCAGAGCCGCAGCCAGCCCTGCCCGCCGCCGTGCCGGACCGCGTTGGTGATCAGCTCGTTGACCGCCAGCACGAAGTCGTCCAGCCGTTGGCCGGACAGGCCCGAGCCGTGCGCACAGGAGGTGACCGAGTGCCGCAGCCCGGTCACCTGCGCCTGGTCGAAGGCCGTGGCGAGAAGCAGGGAAGGTTCGATGGGCACAACCGTACGCGGTGCGGGGAGTTCTGCGTCTGTCATGACCCCGTCCCGACGATGGTTCTCGACGACTTTCGCGGCATTTCCACCGTACGTCAGGGTTTCTCGGGGCGCACCGCCCGGGGTGCCCTGGACCGGCTGTGACAGGGTGTCGCACATGCCGTCGTCCTCCGGCCTCGAGGGCCCCTTCTGGCGATCGATAGCGGTGTTCCGCTTCGCCGCGCTCGCGTACGTCGGACTGGTCGTGCTGCGCGACGCGGACCGCTACGCGCACCCGGTCGCCGCGGGCGGTGTCCTGCTGGCGATGCTGGCGTGGAGCGGCGTGACGGCGGCCGGTTACGGCCGTCCGGCCGGGCGGCGCTGGCCGCTGCTCCTGGCCGACCTCGGCGTGGTGCTGGCGATCATCCTGGTCACGCCCTGGGTGGTGGGCCGCGCGGCGCTCGCCGCCGGGGTGCCGATGCTGACCGCCGCCTGGCTGGCCGGGCCGGTGCTCGCCTGGGCGGTCTCCGGCGGGCGGCGGCGCGGCGCGGTGGCCGCGATCGTCCTCGGCGGCGCCGACCTCGCCACCCGCGACCGGATCAGCCCGTCCGCGCTGACCGGGGCGATCCTCATGCTGCTCGCCGGCGTGGTGGTCGGGCACGTGGCCCGGCTGGCGGTGCAGGCGGAGGAGCGGTTGCAGCGGGCGGTGGAGCTGGAGGCGGCCACCCGCGAGCGGGAACGGCTGGCCCGCGACATCCACGACTCGGTGCTCCAGGTGCTCGCGCTGGTCCGGCGGCGCGGCGCGGACCTGGACGGCGAGGCGGCCGAGCTGGCCCGGCTGGCCGGCGAGCAGGAGGCGGCGCTGCGGGCGCTGATCGGCCGGGCGGGCGCGCCGCCGGACCCGGGCGGGGACGAGCAGGATCTGCGCGACCTGATCGACAGGTACGCCTCGGCCACCGTCGTGGTGTCCGCGCCCGCCACACCGGTGCCGTTGCCGGCGCGGGCCGCCGGTGAGCTGGGCGCCGCGGTCGGCGCGGCGCTCGACAACGTGGCCCGGCACGCCGGCGGGCGGGCCTGGGTGCTGATCGAGGACGAGGAGGAGACGGTGACCGTCTCGGTACGCGACGAGGGACCGGGCATCCCGGAGGGGCGGCTGGCGGAGGCCGCCGCGCAGGGGCGGCTCGGGGTGGCGCAGTCCATCCGGGGCCGGGTGGCCGACCTGGGCGGCGAGGTGCGGATCGTCTCCGCGCCCGGCGCCGGCACCGAGATCGAGCTGGTCGTGCCGAGGAGCCGCGGGTGAGCATCCGGGTGATGGTGGTCGACGACCACCCGATGTGGCGCGAGGGTGTCGCCCGTGACCTCACCGAGGCGGGCCACCAGGTGGTGGCGACCAGCGGTGAGGGGCGGCAGGCGGTACGGGTGGCCGCCGCGGCCCGTCCCGACCTGGTCGTGCTCGACCTCCAGCTGCCGGACATCTCCGGCGTCGAGGTGATCCGGGGCCTGCGCGCCGTGCTGCCCGACGTGCGGGTGCTCATGCTCTCGGCCAGCGGCGAGCCGCAGGGCGTGCTGGACGCGGTCAAGGCCGGCGCCACCGGCTACCTGATCAAGTCGGCCGCACCGGCGGAGTTCCTGGACGCGGTGCGCCGCACGGCGGCCGGTGAGCCGGTGTTCACGCCCGGCCTGGCCGGGCTGGTGCTGGGGGAGTACCGGCGGCTGGCCGCGGAGCCGCCCGCCCCGCACGACGACGCACCCCGGCTCACCGAACGGGAGACCGAGGTGCTGCGTCTGGTCGCCAAGGGGCTGTCCTACAAGCAGATCGCCGACCGGCTGAGCCTGTCCCACCGGACCGTGCAGAACCACGTGCAGAACACCCTGGGCAAGCTCCAGTTGCACAACCGGGTCGAGCTGACCCGGTACGCCATCGAGCGGGGCCTGGACGACTGAGCGGTCAGCGCGCCTCCGGCGGCCGGGTCTCGTGCACCGCCAGCTCCTCCGCGCTGGCCCCGCCACCGGCCGCGCCCGCGTCGTACGCGACGTTGTCGGTCTCCTGGTCGGTGTGTGCGCCCTCGTCCGGCTCGACCAGCCGGCCCACCTGGTGGTCGGCGACGGTGCCGAGCTGGCCGTGGTCGTACACCGACACCGGGGAGTGCGGGTCCGAGACCGGGCCCGGGTCGATCACGTCGGCGTCGAGCTGGGCCTGCGCGGCGGCCTCCTCGCTGTCCGCCTCGGCGGCGATGTCCGGGTCGACCGGGCCGGCGAGCGGGTCGTCGGCGGGGCGCTCGTACTGCTCGCGCTGGAGCTTGTAGTCCAGCGACTCGCCGTCGAGCTGCTCCTCCGCCGTGGTGCCGAACTGGTCCACGGCGACCGGCGTGCGGTCACCGGGGAGCTGGGCCGGCTCGGGGCCGTCCGCCTCGCGCCCGGTCAGCACGTCGTCGTTCGCGGTGGAGTCGTCGTCGGCGGTGTCGGGCAGGCCCGCCGCCTCGGGATCGGACACGGGGGTGGGGTACTCGTCGTCGCGCATGCCCGGGAACTACCCACTGCGCTACCCGGCCTAACCGCGACCGGCCGGGTGGATCGGGAGAAACAGTGCGAAAAGCACCTCAGTTGCGGTACGCCGCCTCGTCCTCGGCGTACAGCACGCACCACACCACCTTGCCGTCGGGCAGCGCCGTGCTGCCCCAGCGCCGGGCCACCGTGTCGATGAGCAGCAGCCCCCGCCCGCCCACCGAGTCCACCGGCGCGGGCCCGCCGTACGTGGGCCTCCCGGTCGAGTGGTCCCGGACGGCCACGTGCAGCGCGCCGCCGCGCGGGGCCAGCCGGAGCGTCATCGGCGTGACCGCGTGCGCCACCACGTTGTTGACCATCTCGGTGACCGCGATGCAGGCCGGCTCGGTCAGCTCCGGCAGTCCCCACCTGGCGCAGCCGCCGGTCACCAGCACCCGCGCCTCCCGGGCCGCCTCGGCCACCGGGGGCAGCTCGGCGTCGAGCGGCTCGGGCGGGGCGTCCGGTGGCGGCCCGTGCGGGTCGAGCAGCAGCCGCGCGGCGGGCCAGTCGTCGACCGCTCGGCAGACCTCGTCCAGCGCGTCGCGTGCCACCGGGTCGGGGATCCGCACCCCGGACAGGTCCACGAGCAGCACCCCGGGGTGCCGCCACAGCCGGGCGAGCAGCGCGTCCCGTACGGCCTCCACCTCGGAACGGTCGAGGACCCCGGTCAGCCGGACCGTCGGGGAGGACTCGTCGGTCTCCACCAGGCAACGCGCATCCGTCGGCATGATCGCCCCATTGTGCACGTCGGTCCGCGCCCGCGCACCGGTCCGGTCGACGGGACTCACGGCCGGCCGGCCCGGGACCGGCGGCTGAGCGCCGCCACCGTGCCGACAGCCGTGCCGGCGGCCAGCCCGACCGCCGCGGTCAGCCGCAGCACCTGCCCGCGCCGGCCGGACCATCCGTCGGTCCGCTCCGCCGCCGAGTCCGGCGTGAAGACCGCGCCGGTCGAGTCGGCGCGTACGCCGGGGCCGAACTGGGTGCGCGCGGTGTACCAGCCCAGCACCCGCTCGGCCAGCGCCGGGGCGAGCCGCCACTGGAGCCCGATCAGCCGGGCCGCGCCGCCCGCGTACGCCTCGCGCCGGGGCCGGCGCAGCAGCCGGACGATCGTCTCGGCGACCATCTCGGGCGGGTACACCGGCGGCGGCGGGGTCAGCTCCCGGCCGGAGTGATTGGCCGCGTGCCGGAAGAACGGCGTGTCGATGGTGGCGGGCAGCACGGTGCAGATCGAGATGTTCCCCCGGCCGGTCACCCGCAGCTCCTGCCGCACCGTGTCGGCCAGCCCGCGGATCGCGTGCTTCGTCGCGTTGTACGCCGACTGGTACGGCATCGCCACCTCGGCCAGCACCGAGGCGTTGTTGACGAGCACCCCGCCGCCGGCCGCGCCCAGCCAGGGCAGCGCGGCCCGCGTCCCGTACACGGCGCCGAGCAGGTTCACGTCCACCACCCGGCGGAACTCGGCCACCGGGATCTCGTCGAACAGCCCCACGGTGCCCACTGCCGCGTTGTTGATCCACGCGTCGATCCGGCCGAACTCGGCCACCGCCCGCCCCGCCAGCCGCTCCACCGCCTCCGGGTCGGTCACGTCGGTGGGCACCACCAGGGCGCGCCCGCCCAGTTCCCGGCAGAACGACGCGACCCGGCGCAGCGCGGACTCGGTCCGGGCGGCCAGCACCACGTCGGCGCCCCGGCGGGCCAGCGCGTACGCGGTGGCCGCGCCGATCCCGCTGGAGGCGCCGGTGATGACGACTGTGGCGTCGGAGAGGCTGCGGGTCAGCGGCATTCCCCGTCGGTACCCCGGGCCGGGGCGGTCATGCCGACCGTTTTCGCCGGTGATCGGCATCGGTCGGCTGTCCCGCCCCCGGGACGCACTGGCCGGGTGACCCCGATCTGTCAGGTTTGGACGCACCGGACCTGGGTTAATGGGACGCTCTGACCGGAGACCCCGCTCGCGAGAAACGCATGGAGGTGCACCATGCGCGTCGGCCTTGTATGCGCGCACGCCGGCTCGTCCACCGACGGTCCCACTGTCGGGACGCAGGAGCACATTGCGCGCGTGGCGGCGGAGCTCGCCGCCCGGGGCCATGACGTCCGCGTCTACGAGCGTCGTGCCGCGTCCGCCCAGCCCGCCCTGACCGAACTCGACGGCTACCGGGTGGAACGTGTCCCGGTCGGCCCGCCCGACATGCTCTCCACCGCCGAGCTGGTCCCGTTCGTCGCCGAGTACGGCCGCTGGCTGGCCGGGCAGTGGGCCGGGGACTGGACGCCCGACGTGGTGCACGGGCACTACTGGGTCGGCGGGCTGGCGGCCGCCCACGCGGTACGCGCGACCGACATCCCGGTGGTGCAGACGTTCCACTCGCTCGGCGTGGAGCAGTTGCGTCACCTCGGCCGGGAGTACAGCGGGCCGGGGGAGCGCATCCCGCTGGAACGGGCGCTGACCCGGGCCGTGGACGTGGCGGTGGCCCAGTGCAACGACGAGGTCGACGAGCTGACCCGGATGGGCCTGCAACGGACGTCGGTGGCGATGGTGCCGACCGGGGTGGACACCGGCCAGTTCCACCCGGACGGCGAGGCGGCGCCGCGGGACCAGCGGCCGCGGATCCTCTCCGTCGGCGGGCTCGCGCCCGGGCACGGCCAGGACGACCTGATCCGGGCGATGCGGCTGGTCGGTGACGCGGAACTGGTGATCGCGGGCGGCCCGCCGGCGGAGCGGCTGGACGGGCACGCCGAGGCGCGCCGGCTGCGCGAGCTGGCCGAGCGGGCGGGCGTGGCGGAGCAGGTGAAGCTGGTCGGCGCGGTGCCGCACGACCAGATGGCCACCTGGTACCGCTCCGCCGATCTGGTGGCCTGCACGCCGCACTACGCGTCGGCCGGGCGGGTGTCGCTGGAGGCGATGGCCTGCGGCGTGCCGGTGGTCGGCTACGCCATGGGCGGCATCGCGGACGCGGTGGTGGACGAGGTGACCGGCAAGCTGGTGCCGCCGGGTGACGTGCGCATGCTCGGAGTCACGCTGCGCCGGCTGCTGTCGGACAACGCCGGCCGGTTCGCGTACGGGCACGCCGCGGTGGACCGGGTCCGGTGCAGCTACACCTGGGAACGGACCGCCGCCGCGCTGGAGCGTCTCTACGAGCGGGTGATCGGTCGGCGCCGCCCGGCTACTCCGATCGACCCGACGCCGGTCGAGGTGACGCCGCCGGTCGAGGTGGTCGTCTCCGAACGCGGGCCGGTCGAGGCGGCCTGAACCGGCACCATCCCGGCGCCCACCATTGCCTTCTGGCGGGCGCCGGCGTGGTGGTGCTGCGGTTCGGCGTACCGGGTCAGGCCGACCACCGCCGCGAGCGTCACCAGGAAGCCGAGCCCGGCCAGCCACTCCCGGCCGGGCCAGATCTTGTCGTTGAGCAGCAGCAGGCCGACGATCGCCGCTGGTACCGCGCCGGCGGCGTCCATCGCGGCCACCGCCGCCGTGGTCGACCCGCGCTGCATGGCCAGCCCGAGCAGCAGCTGGCCGATCACCGAGTGGACGATCAGCAGGTAGAGCAGCGGGTCACGGACGAACGCCTCCACCGACCCGGCCGAGGCGAGCGGGCGGGCCGCCACCGCGGCGGCGGAGAACGCCATCCCGGCCAGTGAGCCGAGCACCACCGACCCGAGCGCGCCGTGCAGCCGGGCGGCGAAGAAGCCGGAAGCGGCGATCGCGACCACCGCCACCGCCAGGCCGACCAGCCCGGCGGTGCCGAGCTGCCGCGACGGCGCGGGCTGGGCGGAGAGGACGAGCGCGGTGATGCCGGCGAACAGCAGCACCAGCAGCACCACCTCGGCTGCCGGCAGCCGCCACTTGAGCACCAGCACGCCGAGGACGGCGGTCACCCCGAGCCCGGCCGCCACGCTGGCCTGGACCAGGAACAACGGCAGGTCACGGCGGGCCAGGAAGGCCAGCACGAAGCCGACGACCTGGCAGGCCAGGCCGATCAGGTACGTCCGGTGCCCGGCGAGGCGCAGCAGCAGCCCGGGATCGAACGTGTGGTGCACTGTGGTCCGCGCGGCTGCGACCGACTGGAGAAGGTTGGCGAAGCCGTACGCGATGATCATCGCCGCCAGGAAGCACCAACCGGAGGAAACCACCTGGCGAGGATAGAGGCTTCCCCCGGGTCAGCGCTCGGCTGGACGGCCGAGCCGGGCCAGGATGTCGTCGTGCAGCGCCCCGTTGCTGGCCACGGCGCTGATGTCGGCGGAGTCGGCGCCGGCCGGGGCGGGCCGCCCGGCCAGATCGGTGACGATTCCGCCCGCCTCGGTGACGATCGGGACCAGCGCGGCGATGTCCCACAGCGACAGCTCGGGCTCCACCATCACGTCCAGTGCCCCCTCGGCCAGCAGCATGTAGCCGTAGAAGTCGCCGTACGCCCGGCTGCGCCAGGTGTCGCGCATGAGCTGGAGCACCGCGTCCAGCCGCCCGGCCTGCTCCCACCCGGTCAGCGACGAGTAGCAGAAGCTCGCGTCGCCGAGCGCTGTCACGCCGGAGACCCGGATCGGCGTGCCGTCCGCCGGACCGGTGCCGGCGAACGCGCCCGCGCCGAGCGCGCCCCACCAGCGGCGGCCCAGCGCCGGGGCGGAGACCAGGCCGAGCACCGGCCGGCCGTGCTCCAGCAGCGCGATCAGGGTGGCCCAGACCGGTACGCCCCGGACGAAGTTCTTCGTGCCGTCGATCGGGTCGATCACCCAGCGCCGCCCGTCGGGGCCGGCCGGCGGCTGCTCGCCGTACTCCTCGCCGAGCAGGCCGTCACCGGGACGGTGCTCGGCCAGCAGCGCCCGGATCTCCCGTTCGACGGCGGTGTCCGCGTCGGAGACCGGCGTCAGGTCCGGCTTCGACTCGACGCGCAGGTCGAGCGCGCGGAACCGGGCCGAGGAGACGGCGTCCGCGGCGTCGGCGAGCAGGTGGGCGAGGGCGAGGTCGTCGGCGTACCCGGTCATGACTGACACGCTAGTGGCGGCGGCCCGGCCTTCGACGGCGGGTCGCCGCCGGTCCGCCGCTCAGGACCCGGCGAGCGGGTCGCCGGGGTTGCGCTCCGGCTCGCGCGGGTCGCCCTCGCCGCTGCGGGAGGCCAGCAACCGGCGGTACGAGGCGAGCCGGCGCGCGTCCGCCTTCCCGGCGGCCACCCAGGCGTCGAGCGCGCAGTCCGCCTCGTCGGCGGTGTGCGGGCAGTTGGCCGGGCAGTCGACTGTCGCCTCGACCAGGTCGGGGAAGCCGTGCAGCAGGCTCTCGGCGGACACGTGGGCCAGCCCGAAGCTGCGTACCCCTGGGGTGTCGACGATCCAGCCGGTGTCGCCGTCGGCGCCGGGCTCGGCGGGCAGGCGCAGCGCGACCGCGCTGGTCGACGTGTGCCGGCCCCGGCCGATCGCGCTGACCGTGCCCACCGCCCGTTCGGCGTCCGGGACGAGGCGGTTGACAAGCGTCGACTTGCCCACCCCGGAGTGGCCCACCATCACCGAGACCCGGCCGGCGAGCAGCGCCCGCAGCGCGGCCAGGTCGGAGTCCGGGCGGATCAGCACGTACGGCAGCTCCAGCTCGGTGTAGTAGCCGAGCACCGCCTCCGGGCCGGCGAGGTCGGCCTTGGTGAGGCAGAGCAGCGGCTCGATGCCGGCGTCGTACGCGGCCACCAGGCAGCGGTCGATGAACCCGGTACGCGGCGGGGGGTCGGCGAGCGCGCTGACGATCACCAGCTGGTCGGCGTTGGCGACCACCACCCGTTCCAGCCGCCCCTCGGCGGTGGTCTCGTCGTCGTCGGCGGTACGCCGCAGCACCGAGGTCCGCTCGGCGATGCGCACGATGCGGGCCAGCGCGCCCGGCGCACCGGAGGTGTCCCCGACCAGCCCCACCCGGTCGCCCACCACCACCGACTTGCGTCCCAGCTCGCGGGCGCGCATGGCGGTCACGAGCGGCGCGTCCGGTCCGGCGCCGGGGATCACACAGGTGTAGCGGCCCCGGTCGACGGCGATGACGAAGCCGTCGACGGCGTCTGCGTGCCGGGGCCGGGTGCGTGTACGCGGGCGCGAGGACCGGCCCGGTCGTACCCGGACGTCGTCCTCGTCGTACTCGCGCCGCTTCGTCGTCAGGACGTCCCCCCGCTGTCAGTTCTTGCCTGTCACCATCCCCGACCATAGTGCCGGGAACTCCGGCATGGTCTTGGAGGTGCACGCCACGTCGTCGACCTCGATGCCGGGGACGGCGAGCCCGGCCACCGCCGCCGCGTGCGCCATCCGGTGGTCGGCGTACGTGCGGAACGTCCCGCCGCGCAGCGGCCGGGGCCGGATGTCCAGGCCGTCGCGGGTCTCGGTGATGTCCGCGCCGAGCGCTGTGAACTCCTTGGCCAGGGCGGTGACCCGGTCGGTCTCGTGACCGCGGATGTGGCCGATGCCGGTGAGCCGGGACGGGCCGTCGGCGAGCAGCGTGAGCGCGGTCAGCACCGGGGTCAGCTCGCCCACGTCGGAGAGGTCGGCGTCCAGCCCGCGCACGGTGCCGGTGCCCCGCACCGTCAGGCCGTCGGTGCCGAGGCTCACCTCGCCGCCCATCCGGTGCAGCAGCTCGCGGAGCTGCTCGACCGGCTGGAGGCTGCTGCGCGGCCAGCCCTGGAGCGTCACCTCGCCGCCGGTGACCAGCGCGGCGGCGAAGAACGGCGCGGCGCCGGACAGGTCCGGTTCGATCTCCCACCCGCGCCCGGACAGCGGGCCCGGCTCGACCGTCCAGACGTCGGGCGTGGTGTCGTCGACGGCGGCGCCGGCGGCGCGGAGCATCTGCACCGTCATCCGCAGGTGCGGCGCGGACGGCACCGGCGGCCCCTCGTGCCGGACCACGACGCCCCTGTCGAAACGCGGCGCGGCGAGCAGCAGACCGGAGACGAGCTGGCTGGACGCGGAGGCGTCGATCACCACGTCACCGCCGGTCACCCGCCCCGCGCCGAGCACGACGAGCGGCAGGCTGCCGGCCGCTGGCGCGTCGATGCGGACGCCGAGCGTGCGCAGCGCGCCGATCAGCGGCCCGAGCGGCCGGGTCCGGGCGTGCGGGTCGCCGTCGAACGTGACCCGCCCGGCGGCCAGCCCGGCCACCGGGGGCAGGAAGCGCATCACGGTGCCGGCCAGGCCGACATCGACGTGCGCCGGGCCGGCCAGCGGATAGGGACGGACCAGCCAGCGATCGTCGTCCGAGATCGACATGTGGGCGCCGAGTGCGCGCAGGCCACCGGCCATCAGTTCGGTGTCCCGGGCGCGCAGTGGACGGGCGAGTGTCGACGGCCCGCCGGCGAGTGCGCCGAGCACCAGGGCCCGGGCGGTCATCGACTTGGAACCGGGCAGGCGCAGCGTCGCGGCGACCGGGTCGCTCGCGGTCGGCGCGGTCCACGGCTGCGGCGGACTCGTCGCGGTCGGATTGCTCACCGTTACATTCTGCCAAGCTCACGGGCCGGTGGAACCGCCCGTCGCCGCTGCTCCCGTTGGGCGGGACAGCCGGAACGTCCGGATGCGGCTAGCGTGGGCGCCATGTGCGGGAGGTACGCCACGACCCGGAGCGCCGCCGATCTGAGCGCGCTGTTCGAGTCGGCCGACGAGACCGGTGGGGTGGCGCCGGACTACAACGTCGCGCCGACCGACCCGGTGCCGCTGGTCCGGCTCGCCCCGGAGGGGCACAGGCTGCTCTCCCTCGGCCGCTGGGGCCTGCTCCCGCAGTGGTCGCGCAGCGCCGCCGGGGCCGCCCGCATGATCAACGCGAGAGCCGAGACGGTCGCCACCAGCCGGGCGTACGCGCCGTCCTTCGCCCGCCGCCGCTGCCTGGTCCCCGCCGACGGGTGGTACGAGTGGGTCCGCCTCGCCGACGGCGGACGCCAGCCCTACTTCATGACCCCGCGGGACGGCTCGGTCCTGGCCTTCGCCGGCATCTGGTCCGTGTGGGAGTCGGCGGGCGCGGCCCGGCTCACGTTCAGCGTGCTCACCACCGCTGCGGTCGGCGAGCTGGCCGAGGTGCACGACCGGATGCCGCTGCTGCTGTCGCCGGAGCGCTGGGCGGAATGGCTCGGCCCGGCCGAGGAGCCGGCGGAACTGCTCGCGCCGCCGGACGCCGGCCTGCTCGCCGGGCTGGAGATCCGGCCCGTGTCCCGGGCCGTCGGCGACGTCCGCAACGACGGCCCGGAGCTGATCGCCGCGGTGGCTCCGGCGGGTGTCGGGACGGCTGCCGGACCGACGCTCTTCTGATCACGCTCCGCCACATTTGCGTGCCCCGTTTGCCGGGGTTGGGCCGGAAAAGTCGCCCGGACGTTCAGTCAGTTTCATTGAAGACTCTTGTCCTTACGTATTCGAATGCGATAGAACACAGCGCCGGTGATGGGCGTCTGTTCGCACGGGGCGGATGACACCCATCGATCTTGTAAAGATCTACGCCGGTTCCCACGGGGGAGGTGGGTGTATTGACACGGGCACGTATGCCGCGTCCGCACGAGGTAGCCGCCGCGCGGCGCGATCCGCGACTGCTGCGGGCGCTGAGCGAACGACGCCAGGACGACGCGTGGCGCACCAGAGGCACCTGTCAGAACGTCGATCCGGAGACGTTCTTTCCGGCACCGAACGAACCGGCCGACGCGGCGGTGGCGCTCTGCCGCACCTGCGACGTCCAGGGCTCCTGCCTGGCCTGGGCGCTGGAGGTGGGCGACTGTCACGGCGTCTGGGGCGGCACCACGCCGCGTGAGCGGCGCGCCATGCTGGTGGCCTGGCGCAGCGAGGTGCAGCCGGATCCGGACGCGCTCGACGACGCCGGTCCGCCGGTGCGCGACCGCCTGCTCACGCTGGTCCCGCTGAGCTGATCCCGACGTCGCCCGTGGCCCGCTCCGGCAGGCCGCGGGCGACGTCCGTCTCCGCGCCCGATCACCGGCGGGCCGGCCGGCCGCGCAGAATGAGCCGGTGCGGCACGACGACGAGATCGACACACCACGGGGGCCCGCCCGGCTCCGGTTCGACCCACCCGCCGACGGCACCACGGTGCTGGTGCTCGGTCACGGCGCCGGCGGTGACGTGGACGCGCCCGACCTGACCGCCGTCCGGGACGCGGTGCTCGCCGCCGGGGCCGGGGTGGCCCTGGTGACCCAGCCGTACCGGGTTGCCGGGCGACGCGCGCCCGCTCCCGCCGGGCACCTCGACGAGGCGTGGACGGCGGTGCTGGCCGACCTGCGCCGGCGCGCCCCGCGGGTGCGCCACTGGGTGGTCGGGGGCCGGTCCAGCGGCGCCCGGGTGGCCTGCCGTACCGCCGCCGCCGTCGGGGCGGCCGGAGTCGTCGCACTGGCGTTCCCGCTGCACCCGCCGGGACGACCGGAGCGATCGCGGGCCGGGGAACTGCTCACCGGCCTGCCCACGCTCGTCGTCAACGGCGACCGGGATCCGTTCGGCGTGCCCGAGTCCGGCCCCGGCATCGAGGTGGTGGTCCGGCCGGGGGAGCGCCACGACCTGCGCGGCGACCCGGCCGGCACGGCCGCCGTGGTGCGGGACTGGCTGCGCGTACACGGGTGGTCGTCCTGACCGGGCGGCGCGCGCCGTGACCGTCCGCCGCGGCGGGTCGTTGCACCGGTTGGTGCCGGCCGCCCGGTTCGGGCGCGCCGGGGCCACCCTCCCAGGCCCTTCCTGGTCCCAGCGTCGGTCGCGGCCGAGGCCGGGACCAGGATCGGGTGGGGCCGGAGGAATGCCATGCCCCACAACTCGCGTTATCTCCCTTGGACGACGACAGAGCCAGCGCGAGGGGGGTGACCGGTGCCGATCGAGACACGGAGCCGGGAACGGGACGAACGGGACGAGCGTCAGCTCCGGCGGCTGCTCGACGCGCCGGAGTGGCCCGCGGCGGCGTCGGTCGTGAGCACCGGCACACACTCCGGAAGTGAATCTGCCGGTAGGTGGGTACGCGTATCCTCGGCGGGAAAGCATCCGACGCGAGGGGATGTGCGGTTGACCACCGAGAAGACGGACGAGCGCAGGGCCCGCTTCGAGCGGGACGCGATGCCCTTCGTCGATCAGCTCTACGCTGCCGGACTGCGGATGACCCGCAACCCGGCGGACGCGGAGGACCTGGTTCAGGAGACGTACCTGAAGGCGTACGCCGCCTTCCACCAGTTCGAGCAGGGCACGAACCTGAAGGCCTGGCTCTACCGGATCCTGACCAACACCTACATCAACACCTACCGCAAGCGGCAGCGCCAGCCCATCCAGGCGCCGACCGAGGAGATCACCGACTGGCAGCTCGCCGAGGCGGAGTCGCACACGTCCAGCGGCCTGCGCTCGGCCGAGACGGAGGCGCTCGACCGGCTGCCGGACAGCGACGTCAAGGAGGCCCTCCAGCAGTTGCCGGAGGAGTTCCGCCTGGCCGTCTACCTGACCGACGTCGAGGGCTTCTCCTACAAGGAGGTCGCCGACATCATGGGCACGCCGATCGGCACCGTGATGTCCCGTCTGCACCGTGGCCGACGTAATCTGCGGAAGCTGCTGGAGCAGTACGCGGCGGAGCGGGGTTTCAGCGCCGCCTCGTCGAAGAAGGGTTCGACCGCCGCCGCCGGCCGGGAGGTGTGACCGTGAGCTGTGGACAACCGCACGAGACGGACTGCCGCGAGGTGCTCGCCGAGGTCTACCTCTACCTCGACCTGGAGTGCGCCGAGGAGCGCCGGGTGCTGATCCGGCACCACCTGGACGAGTGCGGGCCGTGCCTGCGCGAGTACGGCATCGAGCAGGAGGTCAAGGCGCTCGTGGCCCGGTGCTGCGGCAACGAGGCGGCCCCGGAGAAGCTGCGTGAGCGGTTGCGCCTGCGGCTGACCGAGCTGGTGGTCTTCGAGAGCACCGAGTCCCGCGAACTGGCCGACTGACAAGCGACGCAACGGCCCGGGTCCGATCACGGACCCGGGCCGTTGCGCTGTCCGGCGACTGCGCCGCCTGATCGGATGATCAGGAGTTGGGGCGCTTGCCGTGGTTGGCGCTGCTCTTCTTACGGGCCTTCTTCTTGCGGGCCTTCTTCGCCATGCTCTGCCTCCTTGTGCTGGTCACGGTTCCGTCCGCGGCTGGGCGCGGCGGAGGTCGCGGTGCGGCCCTCCGGGCTCGCCGGTGGCCGACCCGCACGATGCTAGTGCCGTCGCCGGCGGTCGGGGCGCGGCGGGGCGGATCGCGCGCGGCGGTGGTGCGCGGCCCGGCGTGACCGGCGTCATGATTGGATACCGTTCGCAGGATTGTCGGGGAGCTGTCGGGGAGAGGGAGGGCCGAGATGGCCGAGGAGATCCGCGCCGAGATGGTGGCGAACGTCTGGAAGGTCGTCGTGTCGGCCGGTGACACGGTGTCCGAGGGCGACACCCTCGTCATCCTGGAGTCGATGAAGATGGAGATCCCGGTGGTCGCCGAGTCCGACGGCGTGGTGCAGAAGCTGGCGGTCAACGAGGGCGACGTGGTGCAGGACGGCGACCTGATCGCGGAGATCGGTTGACCGGCCTGCGGGTGCGCCGCGCCGAGCCGGCGGACTTCCCGGCCGTGGCCCGGCTGACAGTCGCCGCGTACGAGGCGGACGGCCAGCTCAAGGACGAGAGCGGGTACGCGCCGGTGCTCGCCGACGTGGCCGGCCGCGCCGAGACCGGCGAGGTGCTGGTGGCCGTCGACGACGCCACCGGCCAGGTGCTCGGCGCGGTGACGTTCGTGCTGCCCGGCACCCCGTACGCCGAACTGGCCGGCCCGGGCGAGGCCGAGTTCCGGATGCTCGCTGTGGATCCGGCCGCGCAGGGCCGGGGCGCGGGCGCCGCGCTCGCGGCCGCGTGCGTGGCGCGCGCCACGGAGCTGGGCTGCACCGCTGTGGTGATCTGCGTCCGCGCCGGGATGGCGGCGAACGCACACCGCCTCTACGAGCGGCTCGGTTTCGTCAGGTACCCGGAGAAGGACTGGACGCCGCTGCCCGGCATCGACCTGCGCGGCCTGCGGCTGGATCTGACCGCGGCGGGCTGAACCGGCTCAGCCCTGGCCGGTCTCGCCGATCTTGGCGAGCAACTCGTCGGCCACCTGGAGCGCGATCCGCTTGCGCTCGTCGTCGGTGATGCCCGGCACGCGGACCGCGAACCAGCTGCTGTGCACCGCGAACAGCGTGAGCGCGGCGCGGAGCTGGGCGGCGGGCGAGTCGTCGCCCCGGCACAGCTCGTGCGCCAGCCGCATCATCCGGTCCCGCATCTGCTGGCCGGCGACGAGGCTCTTGAGCACGGTCTGGTTCTGCTCGAAGAAGCGCATCACCTGGGGCAGGTCGCCGGCGAACATGCTGTCGGCGTACCTGCCGATCAGGGCGCGCCGGGTGGCCAGGGTGGGCGGCTGGTCGGCGGCCCAGGCGATCAGCTCGTCCATCCGGCGCAGCCGGTCGTCGACCAGGCTGGTGACGATCTCGTCCTTGCTCTTGAAGTGGTAGTAGAGCGCCGCCTTGGTCACGCCCAGCCGCTCGGCGATCTCCCGCAGCGACGTCTTCTCGTAGCCCTGCTCGGTGAAGAGTTCCAAGGCGACGGCCTGGATCCGCTCGCGCGTGCCACCTGTGGTCTCCCTCACCGGCCGACATCCTTCCAATCCGCTTGACGTGCGCCCGCCATCAGCTTACCGTCCGGCTGGTAAGCAAACTAGCCGGGCGGCAAGTAAGTCGATCATCCGATCTGCGGGGGAGCCTACCGATGAGTCAACCAGCCCAGGTGACCACGAGACCCAATGTCCGGGTCGTCCTGTTCGGTCTGATGATCGCGATGATGCTCGCGATGCTCGACAACATGATCGTCAGCACCGCGCTGCCGCGGATCGTCTTCGAGTTCGGCGGCGCCGACCACTTCACCTGGGTGGTCACCGCGTACGTGCTGGGCACGACGGTCTCCACGCCGATCTGGGGCAAGCTCGGCGACCTCTACGGCCGCAAGACGGTCTTCCTCACCGCTGTGGTGGTGTTCCTGGTCGGCTCCGCGCTCTGCGGCATGTCCGGCTCCGGCGTCTTCGGCGGCGCCGACACCGGCATGACCGAGCTGATCGCGTTCCGTGCCGTCCAGGGCCTCGGCGCCGGTGGCCTGATGGTCGGCGTCATGGCGATCATCGGTGACCTGGTCCCGCCGCGCGAGCGGGGCCGCTACCAGGGCATGATCGCCGGGATCATGGCCATCGCCATGGTCGCCGGCCCGCTCGTCGGCGGCTTCATCACCGACAACCTCTCCTGGCGCTGGGCGTTCTACGTCAACCTGCCGCTGGGCGGCGCGGCGCTGCTGATCCTCGCCACCACCATGCACCTGCCCAAGTACCGCACCGAGCACAAGATCGACTGGTTGGGCGCGGCGCTGCTGTCCGTCGGCATCACCGCGATCGTGCTGGTGACCACGTGGGGCGGCAACGAGTACGACTGGATCTCGCCACAGATCCTCGGCCTCGCCGTGCTGGCGGTGCTCGCCCTCGGCGCGTTCGCGGTGGTGGAGCGGCGCGTGCCGGAGCCGATCCTGCCGCTGAGCCTGTTCGCCAACCGCAACTTCGCGCTGATCTCGGTGATCGGGTTCCTGCTCGGCTTCGCCATGTTCGGCGCGATGAACTTCCTGCCGCTCTACCAGCAGACCGTGCAGGGGGCGTCGGCCACGAACAGCGGCCTGCTGCTGCTTCCGCTCATGTTCGGCATGCTCGTGGTGTCGCTCGTGGTCGGCCGGACCATCACCAGGACCGGCCGCTACCGCGTCTTCCCGATCGTCGGCGGCGTGGTGATGGTCGCCGGGATGGGCCTGCTCAGCCTGCTGGACGTGGACACCAGCAAGGCGCAGTCCTCGATCTACATGATCGTGCTCGGTGTCGGCATGGGCTTCCTCATGCAGACCTCGATGCTGATCGCGCAGAACAGCGTGGAACAGAAGGACCTCGGCGCGGCCAGCGGCGCTGCGACCTTCTTCCGGTCCATCGGCGGCTCGTTCGGCGTCTCCCTCTTCGGCGCGATCTTCGCCAACCGCCTCGCCGACTCGGCCGCCGGTTCCGCGTTCGCGGGCTCGGGCGGCGAGGGCGGCGCGATGGACCTGGAGGCGCTCAAGAAGCTCACCGGCCCGATGCGCGAGGCGGTGCTCGGCGGCCTCTCCGACGCCATCTCGCACGTCTTCTTCTGGGCGGTCCTCTTCACGGTGGCCGTACCGGTGCTCGCCTGGTTCATCAAGGAGGTGCCGCTGCGCGCGACGAACGACGTACCGCCGGCCGGCGCCACACCGGAGGACGAGGCCGAGGCCGCGCTCGGCCAGGCCCCCGTCGCCTGACGTGCCTCGCGCCCGCTGCTCGCCAGTTCGGGGTAGTGGCGGGGTCGAGGGCGAGTTGATCGCGCCACTTCGGCGAAGTGGCGGCGGTCAGTTCCGGCGGAACAGGGCTGTTAATCGTCGCCAGAGACGCCGCAGCGGACCGCCGGCGGCGCCGGCGATGAGCGAGTCGGCGGTGGCACGTGCGGCCGGGTCGAGGGCCGGGGTGGCCCGCGCCAGGTACGCCAGCGACACCGCTACCGGGGTGCGCCGCATCGGCCCGGCCGCCACCTCGGCGATCCGCCCGGACACCAGCGCTGCTACGTCGGCGCGGGTGTCCGGGTGCACCCAGGCGGCGGTGACCAGGGCGAACAGTGCCGCCTCGGCGGCCGGGCCGAGATCACCGGCGGCCAGTTCCCCCAGCACCCGACGCCGGGTCGACAGCTCCCACGGCTCGTCGGTGCGGTGGTGCAGCAGGCCGAGGCAGGCCCAGACCTGCGCGCAGCGCGTCCACAGTGCCGGATCCTGCCCGCCGAGCACCCGGCCCAGCGCTGTCGCCGGTGCCTCCGGCGGGTGTGCCAGCAGGGCGAGCAGGTCGGCGAGGTCCAGTGTGGCGAGCCCGACCGCGGTGTCGTACGCGGCCGGCGGATGCGCCCACGCCGGGTGCGCGAGCTGCTGGAGCCGCCGTACCGCTGCCGCCGAGGGGGCGGGACCGTCGAGGGCCGGGGTGTCGTCGCCGGCCGGGGTCACCTGCCCGAGCCAGGGGTGGCCCCGGCAGCACTCGGCGAGGTCACCGTGCTCGTGCGTGTCGTCCGGGTGGTCGCGGACGAAGTCGGCGAGCGCCACCAGGTGGTCCACGTCGCCGTCGCGCAGGTAGCGCAGCCGGTGCGCGGTGTGCACCGCGCAGTCGAAGGTGGGGTCCTTCGCCAGCGCCCGGTCGATCCAGCCCAGCGCCGCGTCGAGCCGGCCGTTGTCGGCCAGCGTGCCGGCGATGTCCGCGTAGACAGCGAGGTCGTCGGGGTCGAGCGCGACAGCGCGTTCCAGTGCGGCGAGCGCCTCGGCGGTCCGGCCGGCGCCGCGGTACGCGTACCCGAGCCACACCTCGCCGAGTTTGGTGGGCTGTGCGCGTACCCCCCGGGTGGCCCAGGTGACGGCGAGGGTGACCTCGCCGAGGCGCCGGGCCAGCGCGGACGCCGCGCCCAGCAGCAGCGGATGGGCCGGATGGACGGTGATCGCGTTGCGGGCCAGCGTGAGGTACGGCGCGAGCGGCTCGCGCAGCCGGCGCGGCGCGGGGTCCGGCGCCGCCGCGCAGACCTGCATGAGGATCCGGGCGGTGCGCTCGGGGCCGAGGCGTTCCGGCAGGTCGGCGGCGGTCACCCAGGGTACGGCGGCCCAGGGCGCGGCCGGCGCGTAGCCGGTGGCGGCGGCGAGCAGGTCGAGCCCTTCGGCGGGGCGGCCGGCGGCGGCGAGCAGGTGCGCGCGGGCCACCACGGCGCCGACGAACGCCTGCTGACCGAGCGGGAAGAGGTCCAGGTCGCCGCCGCTGACCGCGTTCAGCCGGGCGAGCGTCTCGTGCGCCTCGGGCAGCGTGGGGGAGCGGACCAGCGCGGCGGCCACGTGGTCGGCGGCGTGCCGCAGGTCGCCCTCGCCCAGCGCAAGCCGGGCCAGCGCGAGTTCCTCCTCCGCCGACAGCGCGGCGTCGTCCTCGGGCACGTCGTCCTCTCGCCGGGTCGGGTCGGTCAGCCGGGCAAGCCTAGGGGATCTTCCGTCAGTTAGTGATCCACTGCGCACTCCTGCTCGTTGCGTTGATTGAGGCTACTGAAACGTGCAAGACTGAGCATCGAACGCGCGGGAAACGCGCAGAAGGAGGTTCCGGAGTGACGCAAGCAGGGGCCGGTATGGCCGCCGACATCGACGAGCAGCCGGCCGGTTACGAGCGTCTGCTCTCCACCGAGCACGCGGCGGCCATCGCCGAGGTGGCGGCCGTCGTCGCCGAACGCCGCCCCCGGCACGTCGTCTTCACCGCCCGGGGCACCTCCGACCACGCCGCGCTCTACGCGGCCTACCTGACCGAGATCCGCCTCGGACTGCCCGCCGGGCTGGCCTCCCCGAGCGCGATCACCGTCTTCGGCGCCCGGCCCGACCTCTCCGACGCGCTCGTCGTCGGCGTCAGCCAGAGCGGCGGCTCGCCCGACCTGGCCGAGGTGCTGCGGGTCGCCCGCGCGTCCGGCGCGCTCACCCTCGCGGTCACCAACAACCCCGGCTCGCCGCTGGTGGAGACCGCCGAGCTGAGCGTCGACATCGCCGCCGGCCACGAGCGCGCGGTCGCCGCCACCAAGACCTACACCGCCGAGCTGCTCGCGCTGCTCATGCTGATCGAGGGCGTACGCGCCGGCGACGGCGTGCTGCCCGCCGAGGAGCACGCCGCCCTGAGCCGCCTGCCCGAGCTGGCCGCGCAGACGCTCGCCGACGACACCCCGGCCCGGCTCGCCCCGCGTTACCGGTTCGCCGCCCAGCTCGTCACCACCGGCCGGGGATACGCGTACCCGACCGCCCGGGAGGCGGCGCTGAAGCTGATGGAGACGTCGTACCTCCCGGCGCTCGCCTTCTCCGGCGCCGACCTGCTGCACGGCCCGCTCGCCATGACCGACCCGGACGTCCCGGTGCTCGCCGTGGTCGGCTCCGGCCCCGGCGGCACGTCGATGCGCGAGGTGCTGCCCCGCCTCGGCGAACGCCGCGCCGACGTGGTCGTGGTCGGCTCCGCCGAGGTCGGCGAGACCCGGATGGCGGTTCCCGAGGTCGACGAGCGGTACGCGCCGCTGCTCGACATCCTGCCGCTGCAACGGCTCGCGCTGGCCCTGGCCCTGGCCCGGGGCGAGGACCCGGACGCGCCGCGCGGCTTGAAGAAGGTCACGGCGACGATGTGAGGTCCGGCGTGGCACGCTGTGTGGCGTGTCCACCCTCCGTGACCTCGCCGAGGAGCACACCGCGCTCCGCCCGGCCGACATCGACCATCTGCACCGGATCGCCGGCGACTGGCAGCTGCTGTCCGACCTGTCCTTCGCCGACCTGCTGCTCTGGGTGCCGGTGGACGGTGACGGCACGTTCCTCTGCGTGGCCCAGGTCCGTCCCACCACCGCGCCGACCGCCTACCTGGACGACCAGGTCGGGCGCATCGTCGGCGGGGCCGAGGTGGCCCACCTGGAGGTGGCCCACCGGCAGGGACGGATCTGGCGCGAGGGCGACCCGGTCTGGTACGGCGACGTCCCGGCCCGCCACGAGGCGATCCCGGTCCGGCTGCGCACCGGCGACGGTGAAGCCGGCGAGGTGATCGCCGTGGTGGGCCGGGACACCAACCTGTCCACCGCGCGCACCCCGAGCCAGCTCGAACTGAACTACCTGACCACGGCCGACGACCTCGCCCAGATGATCGCCGACGGCACGTTCCCGCCGCCCCGGCACCCCGGCGAGACCACCTCGGCGCCCCGGGTCGGCGACGGCCTGGTGCGGCTCGACGCCAACGGCAAGGTCACCTACGCCAGCCCGAACGCGCAGTCCGCGTACCGCCGCCTCGGCTACGCCTCCCACCTCGTCGGGGAGGACCTGGCCAAGCTGCACCGTCGGCTCGCCGGCGACCCACTCGAAGGCACCGACGCGGGCAACGCCGTGCTCGCCGCGCTGCGCGGCGAGGCGCCACCCCGCCGGGAGATCGACGCGCGGGGCGCCACCATGCTGACCCGGGCGCTGCCGCTGATGCCCGCCGGAGTGCCGATCGGCGCGCTGGTGCTGGTCCGCGACATCACCGAGGTACGCCGCCGCGACCGCGCCCTGATCACCAAGGACGCCACCATCCGGGAGATCCACCACCGGGTGAAGAACAACCTCCAGACCGTCGCCGCGCTGCTGCGCCTCCAGGCCCGGAGGGTTGCCATGCCCGAGGCGCGGGTGGCGCTCGAAGAGTCGGTACGCCGGGTCGCCTCGATCGCTCTCGTCCACGAGACGCTCTCCATGTCCAGCGACGAGGCGGTCGAGTTCGACGGCATCGTGGACCGGGTCGCCAGCGCCGCCACCGAGGTCGCCGCCACCGAGGTGAGCGTCGGCATGCGCCGCCGCGGCACCTTCGGCGTACTGCCCGCCGAGATCGCCACCTCGCTGGTGATGGTGCTCAACGAGCTGCTGCTCAACGCCGTCGAACACGGCTTCCCGCCGGCCGACGAGGAGGCCGGTGCCCCCTCGCCCTCGCCCTCGCCCTCGCCCGCGGACGCGGCCCGGCCCGAGGCCGTGGTCTCCGCGCCCCGGCCCGAGGTGGTGGTCTCCGCGCACCGGGCCCGCAAGCAACTGCACGTCACTGTCACCGACAACGGCCGAGGGCTGCCCGAGCAGTTCGACGCCGAACGCGGCGGCAACCTGGGCCTCCAGATCGTCCGGGCGCTCGTCACCGGCGAGCTGCGCGGCACCATCGACCTGCGCAACGGCGCCGACGGCGGCACCGAGGCGGCCATCGTCGTACCGCTGGCCCGCGGCACCACCGACCGCCTCACCGGACGAGCAGGGCCACCGTGATCCCCGGCCGCGGCCACACCTGCCGCACCGTGTAGCCCGCGCGCAGCGCGTCGCCCTTCGCACCAGGCACCGCCGCCGGCGGGTCGGCGCGGCGGCCGGTGACCACCAGCCACACCCGGTCCACCCCGGCCAGGCACCGCGCCGGGTCGTCGCACTCCACGGCCCAGAGGCTCGCGTCCTGCCGCTGGTCGCGGACCACGAGCACGTCGCGCGGCAGCCTCGGCCCCATGTGGTACGCCATGCCGAGGTCCGGGAACAGCCACCCGTCCCGGGGCGAATAGACGATCGCGTCGCCCGGCCGCTGCTCGGCGCGGATGATCCCGGCCGCGCCCGCGTAGTCGACGAGTGCGCTGCGCGGCCACTCGTGGGTACGGCGCAGGGCCACCTGGTCGGGCAGCCCGAGCAGCCCGGCCAGGACCACCACCGCGATTCCCGCCGCGATCCGTCCGCGCGGCGACGTCGGTCCTTGCTCTGCTTCCGCGGGCGCGGCAGTGCGGCCGGCTGCGGCGGGTGTCGCCGTGCGCTCGGGTTCGGCGGGCGTCGCTGTTCCCGGCGTTCGGGCCGGCGCGGGAGTGACCCGCGCGGCAGCCAGCGCGGCGCCGGCAAGTACACAGGCGAACGGCACGGTGAAGACGAGGTAGCGGGTCACCCACAGCGGCACAATCGTTCCGGCGGCGAAGACCAGCACCACCGGCAGCAGCACGGCGGCGACCGGCAGCAGCGCCCGGCGACCCAGCCGGGCCGCGCCGAGCGCCGCGAGCGCGAGCACGAACCCGCCGACGACACCGCTCTGCGCCAGCGCGCCCGGCAACGCCGCCAGGTCGGGCAGGCGCGCCGGGTCCACCCAGTCGAGTTGCCGTCCACGCTGCCCCCGCGCCACCAGCGCCAGTGGGGTGACGAGCACGACGACCGGCACCAGCGCCAGCAGCCACCCGGCCAGCACCCGTCGGCCGGGCGCCGACCCCTCCCGAGCCTCGCCGGTCACGTCCTGCCGTTCCGCTTCCGGCGCGTCCGTGCCGTGCTCCCTGCTCCCGGGATGCGGTGACACCCGTGGCGTTCCACCGGCGCTCGATCTCGTGGCTGGGTGGAGCGCCGCGGGTGTCTGCGGGGCGCCGTGACACCCGTGGCGTTCCACCGGCGCTCGATCTCGTGGCTGGGTGGAACGCCACGGGTGTCTGCGGCATGGCCGGCTCGCGTCGGGCATCTCGGCTCGGGACCGGCCGGGCGGATCGACGACCGCCGCGGGGCCACGTGCGGCGGTCAGCAGCACCACCACGGCGTGGGCGGCGAGCAGGGTGAGCGCGATCAGGTGGAGCAGGGCGAGCGCGGCGACGGCGAGGGCGTACCCGGCCCAGCGTCGCCAGGTCGGCCGGCGCAGCGCCTCGACCAGCAACAGCGTGGCCAGCACGGCGAACAGCGTGGCGAGGGCGTACGGGCGGGCCTCCTGGCCGTACCGCGAGGTGACCGGCAGCACCGCGAACAGCAGTCCGGCCAGCAGCCCGGCGCGACTGCCGACGAGCATCGCGCCGAGGCGGGCGGTGAGCGCGGCAGCCACTGCCATCGCGAGCGCGGAGGGTAGCCGCAGCGCGGTCGGCGACGCGCCGGCCAGGGCGGTCCAGCCGTGCATGAGCAGGTAGTACGGCCCGGTAGCGGCGTCGATCGTGCGGGTCATCCGGACCAGGTCCGGTACCGGGCGAATGGCGGCGCTCCAGGTCGCCAGCTCGTCCCGCCACGGCTGGGCGTGCCCGATGCCGGTCAGTGTCACAGCGAGCGTGAGCAGTCCGGGTATCACCCACACCACCGGACCCGGCCGGCTGCGGACGGACGCGGGCGCGAACCTCCTCACCCCCGCAGCCTCACACGCCCAGCCCTTCCCGCCCGTCCGCTC